>DXBN01000184.1 GCA_019116505.1 Candidatus Enterococcus avicola
TAATATCTATCAATTACCTAAAGTCCTATCGCTTCAATCCGTACCGCTTCAAAACGTAGCGGTAGGAAACGTAGCGCTACAAAATGAAGCTACTAATAGTAACAGTCTTAATATTAACAATCTTAATAGTAACAGTACTAATAAAAAAGAAAGGTCAAGGGATTCTATCAAGTATTCTGACGAACACTTGATGCTTGCCCAATTATTACAAAATAATCTTCAAAGTGATTTTTCAAGAGAAATGGCAAAGGTCAACATCAAGAAATGGGCGGATGTTATTCGATTGATGGAAGAACGTGATCAATTAACAATCGAACAGATTGAATATGTCATCAAGTGGTTACCTACAAACAGCTTTTGGTTTGGCAACATTCGAAGCGCATCTAAACTAAGAGAACAATTCAGCAAGTTAGTGTACGAGATTAAAACCGAACAAGCAAAAGCAAAGCAGCAAAAGAAATCGTACGGCAATGTACGAAAAGAGCAACTGCCTGAATGGGCATCAAATCCAGAGCAGGTGCCACAAGTCGAAGAAGACCCAGCAATCAAAGCTGAATTGCAAAGACGCTTAGAAGAGTATCAGAGAAAGAAGGCGGCAAACGATGGAGCGTAGAGAATTAATCTTGTTGTTTATCCACGATTACACAACGGAGCTATCAATTGCTCCAACTTTTCGGGAGGTTGGTGGCGGTGTGGGCTTAAAATCGCCCGCAACCGTCCACGAACACCTCACAGTGCTCAAAGACGAAGGCGTGATAACTTATATCGAAAAAAGCTCAAGGACCCTTAGATTGACGGATAAGGGCAAAAAACGAGTAGCGAATTTGAAGGATGGAGAAAAATGGAGAACTTAACGACAGATGTGATTAACAATATTTTAGGAATCAAAGAGTCTTATCAAGCATCTGACACATTAATGAAAATTCTTTTTGATAAAGAAAAGCGTGAAAAGGTGTTTAGGGAGTTTCTGGAATATGAGAAGAATTTAGATTTTGATTGGTTTCACATTTATTTTGAAGAAGAACATGCCAACAAATTGAAATTCGCTCAAGATTTTACACCAGATTCAATCAGTAAGATTGTTTCTAGGATTGTGGCAGAAACGGCAAGAGAAAATAATAGCATGACATTAGATACAGCTGCTGGAACTGGTAGCTTAACAATTCAAAAATGGAACGATGACCGACTGAAAGTATCGCCGTTTGATTACCGACCATCAAATTATTTTTATCGATGCGAAGAGTTATCTGATCGTGCGTTACCATTTCTAGTTTTTAATTTAATGGTCAGAGGGATGAATGCGATTGTCATTCATGGCGATGCATTAAATCGAGAAGCTAAACAAGTTTACTTTATCCAAAATGATGAAGATGACCACATGATGTTTAGCAACTTAAATGTTATGCCGCACAGTCTAGACGTTGAGAAAGAATTTGATATCAGGCATTGGCTAGAAGAAGCCATCGACCATAAAGAATCATCTTTGTTTATTGAAAGGGGCGAGTGATTTGTGGACGGAAGAAGAAGATGCACTGTTAATAGACAAATATAATAAATGGTACAACTCAGCGATTGCTGAAGAATTAAATCGTACAGAAGCAAGCGTGAGAAAGCGTGCAATGGTGCTAGGTTTATCCAATAAAAGAAAAGAACGCTTCAGCGAATTTTCGGAAGATGATACAGCGTTCATTAAGAAAAATTATGACAAGATGCATACAAAAATCATTGCGGAATATTTAGCAATTGGCGAACAGCAGATTCGAAACTACGCCATCTCATTAGGTTTGAAAAAATCAATTGGTATGGGTTGGACACCAGAAGAAGACGAATTTTTAAAGAATAATGCAAGTTTACTTGTTAAAGAATTGTGTCAGCATCTAAAAAAAACAAAAGGACAAGTTCAGCATCGTATGAGAGCTTTGGAAATTAAAAAGCCATCTAAATGGGAATGGGCAGCTGTTCAAATAGAATTTTTAGTCAAGAATTGCGAAAAATTACCAGTCGTAGAATTATCCAAGAAATTAAACAAGTCACCTGATCAAATACGTTCAAAAATGAAAGAACTAAATCTGAATGAACTAGGTTGGAACGATGAAAAAGATTTGTATTTAGCTTTAAATCTCAGCAAAACATATATCGAACTATCTCAAATTTTTGGTGTATCAGCAGAGGATGTATCGGCAAGAGTCAACCGCCTAGGATTAAAAAAACTAGGCAGTGCAAGTTTTTCAATATACCAGGAACAATTAGCTGAAGCAAATCAACATCTAACATTGGGTGAATTATCAGACTTACTGAATATGAAACCAAATGCGGTTAGACGAGAAATGTCCATTAGAAAACTCGTCTTTAAAAAGAATTTTCAATCGATAAAAAAACCGGAAGAGTGGCAAAAAGAAATTTTATTAGAATATGGTGCCACAGAAACCGCTAAGAATATCGGGAAAATGATTAATGAGACCGCACAAATGACTGGCAAATGGTTGGTCGAATTAGGATTAAAAGAAGCAGCAAAATCATTTAGTGCAGAAGACAATCAATTTATTAAAGACAATATCGATACATTAACCGCAAGCCAAATAGCTAAGAAATTGAAACAACCTCGGTCAAGAGTAAGAAAAAAAGTGCAATCGTTAGAATTAGTCAAAAGTGAAGCAAAAGAACTGGAATGCTTTAGCGAATACATTTTAAAAAGCAAAAGTTCCGTACAAGATTTAGCAATTGAAGTACACGCATCAAGAAGTGCATTAAGAAAATTCTTACAGCTGAAAGGCGTTTTAGATCGAATGCCTGACAAATATTCCATTAGAGACACAGATGAATGGAAAACATTCTTTTCTGATTCATTCAATTTTAAGAAGAAAGTCGAAACATATGGTGAATGGTTCCTTTTTTGGTTTAAGAGTTACCGTGAACAACATGTGACCAAAGTTACTGCAATGAAATATTTTACGGATTGGCGTCATTTATATGACGAAGGAATTGGCAACGAAAAACTAAAGACGATGACTCGTTCGCGTTTGCAGCGTTACGTTAACTGGTACGGAGAAACACATGCGAAAGTAACAGTCTTTGACCACTTAACAAAATTAAGAAGTTCTTTTCAAGCTGCTTTTGATGACGGTCTTATCAAATTAAATCCAGCAGGAAACATCCAAGCTGTTTACAAAGAACAAAAATTTACACAGAAGCAACTCAAAGAAAAACGCGAAGAAAAGATTTGGCTTGAAATCGATGAATATCAAAAACTACGTTACCACCTTGTTTTTGAATTAGGGAAAACATTGCTAGGTGATGATGATGAATACAACGTTGTTTACAAAGTAGTTAGAGATATGGCTATGTTAGTCACATTAAAAACAGGCCTACGTTTTTCTGAAGTTATGGGATTGACAAGAAGTGATATTGATGCCGAACGCCATACCTTAAATATTGATAAAACGTGGATTAGCAAAGGATTATCAATTGACGGATTTTCTAAAACAAAAAATGTGTCAAGTATACGAGAAATTGTCGTAGATGACGAATTGATTCATATTTTAAAAATGTACATCGAGTGGCAAGATCGCATTCATTTTGAGTCAGAGCAAGGATGCCTATTCGTCTTTAAAGACAAAGCGATTTACAACAGCGATTACAATACACATCTAAAAAACATATTGGAAGGATTAGGTATCGAGCCAATCACAATGCACAAGTTGCGCCATACTCAAGCGACTTACTTATTATCGCAGGGCGTACCGATTGAGGTTGTGGCTAAACG
>DXBN01000185.1 GCA_019116505.1 Candidatus Enterococcus avicola
CTCCTTTTTAAAATTAATGTCCGCCTATTTTGGTGGAACGACTAATTGCAGTCGCGTTTTCTAACAGAGAACTCGCGTGAATGAGCGCGTGAAAACCATATTTTTCTCTAATTTTATCTTTTAAAAAATGCAATTTTTCTTGTTTGATTTGTTGCTCGATATCTTCAAATAAATCTAATTGGATATTTGTGTGGTAACTAAGGTTAGAAGCGCTAACACCAATTTGACGGACATAGCTACCAGTGTGATAATGCTGATTAAAGATTTGAATCAAACTGTTAACAATTGTTTTTGTATTGTTTGTTTCCGATATTTTTATTTGTCGAGAAAAACCAGTTTCACTCTCAATTTTAGAATAACCAATGAAGAGGCTAACACGACTTGTCTTTGCATGAATATGTCTTAAACGAGAAGCAAGCAAATCACCCATTTCTTGGATGATGACTTTAATATCTCGAATATCGTCATAATCTTTTAATAAAATTTGAGAATTTGAGAGACTTTTTTCTTTAGGTTGGTATATTTCATGGATTTGGCTACGGTCGATTCCATTTGCGTGAGCGTGCAACTGTGTACCCATGATTCCCATTGAATCTTTAAGCCGATGGGGGTCATAGTTGGCAAGTTCAGCAATGGTGTGAATCCCTCTATTGTTCAAACGTTTTTCGGTCCTGCGACTAATTCCCCAAAAATCAGTCATTTTTTTGATACCCCAAACTTTGTTTTTTACATCTTCATAACGCCATTCGGAGATAAAATGAGGTGCCATTTTTGCCTCGTTATCTAACGCTAACTTGGCAAGTAGCATATTATCACCAATACCAATTGCTGTCTGTATACCCGTTGCTTCTTTAATTTTCAACATGATTGACTTAGCGAAAAGGGTCACTTTAGCCTCGTGATATAAATGTTTGACGTGATCATATTTAACGAAAACCTCATCGATTGAATAAACGTGAACGTCTTCAGGAGGGACGTAAGTAGTAATCGTGTCTAATATCTTCAGATTGATTGCGATATATTCTTTCATTCGAGGTGGGGCAAAAATCAAATCGGGATGGTAGGGCACTTCAGAACGTCTAGTGACATTTGAGACACCTAAAAGTTCTTTGGCTTTTGGAGATGCGGATAAAATCAGTCCACCAGGACGATCACCACCGCTTAAGACTACTAAGATAGCTTTTAAAGGATCAAGTCCTCTCATAACTGCTTCGCAACTTGCGTAAAAAGAGCGACAATCAATACATAAATAGTCACTTCGCGGTTCGAGGTCGTAATCAAAGTACAAAAGAATACCTCCTATCGATTTGTTCATTTTAAAACAATTATACGAACGTTTGTTCGATAAGTAAAGGGGAACAAAAGATTAAGTATCACGATTTTTAAAGAAAAAACCATATTCAGAGGCTAGGAGATAGTACCTAACCTGAATATGGTTTTTAGTGATTGTTTCTATAATTACCACAAAGCAAATACTTAGGATGGCAAAAGGGCGAAAAATTGTATGAGAACGACTAATTTATTTCAACTATTTTCAATTTATCTTTGAGACTAAAGCATTTTATTCATCATCCATTTTCAGAACGGCCATGAAGGCATCTTGTGGGACCTCAACGGAACCAATTTGTTTCATCCGTTTTTTACCTTCTTTTTGTTTTTCAAGTAATTTACGTTTTCGAGAAACGTCACCACCATAACATTTGGCTAATACGTTTTTACGTAATGCACGAATATCTGAGCGGGCAACAATTTTTTGTCCAATCGCTGCTTGAATTGGGACTTCAAATTGTTGACGAGGGATGAGTTTTTTCAGTTTCTCAACGATTGCTTTTCCACGTTCAAATGAGAAGCTACGGTGAACGATGAAACTTAAAGCATCGACTTTTTCAGCATTTAGCAAGATATCCATCTTAACTAAATTACTTGGACGGTAGCCTGAAATTTCATAGTCTAACGATGCATAACCTTTTGTACTGGATTTCAACTTGTCAAAGAAATCATAAACAATTTCTGACAATGGAATATCATAAACAACGTTAACGCGGAATTCATCTAGGTAATCCATTGTGACAAAATCACCACGTTTACGTTGAGCAAGTTCCATCACTGCACCAACGTACTCGTTAGGCACCATAATTTGAGCTTTTACATAAGGTTCTTCAACATTTTCAATTCGAACTGGGTCAGGGAATTCAGCCGGATTATCAACCGTTACTTTTGTACCATCTGTTAAATTAACGTTATAAATAACCGATGGTGCAGTTGTGATCATATCTAAATTAAATTCGCGTTCCAAACGTTCTTGAATAACGTCCATATGTAAGAGCCCTAAGAATCCACAACGGAAACCAAAACCAAGTGCTTGAGAAGTCTCCGGTTCGAATTGGAGCGCGGCGTCGTTTAATTGTAGTTTTTCAAGAGCTTCTCGTAAATCATTGTAGCGAGAAGTATCAATTGGATAAAGACCACAATAAACCATTGGTGTCATTTTACGATATCCTTCAAGCGCTTCTTGAGCAGGATTGTTCGCTAATGTGACAGTATCACCAACCTGTGTATCTTTAATGGTTTTAATAGCAGCGGTGATATAACCAACATCACCAACCATTAAGTAATCACGATCAACGGCTTTGGGTGAGAAGATACCAACTTCAGTGACGTCAAAAGTTTTTCCGTTACTCATCAACTGGATTTTATCGCCAGGGCGCACAACACCATCGATAACACGGACGTTTAAAACAACGCCACGATAAGCATCGTAGACAGAGTCAAAGATTAATGCTTTTAGAGGTGCCTCCAGATCACCAGTAGGTGCGGGGACTTTTTCAACGACTTGGTCTAAAATTTCTTCAATTCCGATACCGGATTTCGCACTAGCAAGAACTGCTTCAGAAGCATCCAGTCCGATAACATCTTCGATTTCTGTACGAACTCTTTCAGGGTCAGCTGCAGGTAAATCAATTTTATTAATAACAGGTAATATTTCTAAATCATTATCTAGTGCCAAATATACGTTAGCTAATGTTTGTGCTTCAATCCCTTGAGCTGCGTCAACAACTAACACTGCACCTTCACAGGCAGCTAAACTGCGGGAAACTTCATAAGTGAAGTCGACGTGGCCAGGAGTATCAATTAAATGGAAAATATATGTTTCGCCATCTTTAGCGGTGTATGTTAATTCTACAGCGTTTAATTTGATAGTGATGCCACGTTCTCTTTCTAAATCCATCGAGTCTAGTAGTTGTGCTTGCATCTCACGAGAAGAGACAGTTTCCGTTTTTTCTAAAATACGGTCAGCCAAGGTAGACTTTCCATGGTCAATATGAGCAATAATCGAAAAATTTCGAATCAACTGCTGGCGTTTTTTCATTTCATCTAATGTAGTCATGCATTTATTCCTCATTTCTATTAGTCAGCTCTTCTATTATACCAACGATAGAAACAGATTAAAAGCCTTTTGTAATAACAATCATATGAAAATAATTAAGTCAAAAATAACCAGACATAAAGGAAATTTTTTTGTTATACTAGGTGAAAAGGTTTAATGGAGTGAAAAGGATGAAAGATGCTTTTACGGAAGGCCTAAAAATTAGACAACTTGAAGAAAAAGATTTAGATCAATACAATGAGTTATTAAGTTATGTTTTCCAAGTAACAGGGACGGATATCGAAGAAAGTGGCTATGCTAATAAACGCGAAATGGTACAATCAAAGCGTCCAATATTAGTATTATCAACTGTTTTTGGTTGGTTCGATCATGAGAAACTTGTTTCACAAATTGCTATTTACCCGTGTGAGGTTAACATTCATGGAACGATTTATAAAATGGGGGGTGTGACTGGAGTTGGTACGTACCCAGAGTACGCTCGGCAAGGTTTAATGCGAGAATTGGTTAGTGTTGCTTTGAAAAATATGCGTGATGATAAACAATGGATTTCTTATTTATATCCGTACAATATTCCTTACTATCGTGATAAAGGCTGGGAAATTATGTCAGATAAACTCTCCTTTAAAATTCGCGACACGCAACTACCAAAGTTTGTGCAAGTTGCAGGAAGTGTTGAGCGTCATGAGGTCGATTACTCAGATGTTTTAACCGTTTATGATCAATTTTCTAAAATTAATCATGGCGCCTTACAACGATCAGCTTTTCATTGGGAAGAATATTGGCGTGAGGAAAATAAAGAAGAACGGATAGCTGCAGTCTATTATGATGCTGCGGGTCAGCCGAAAGGTGTGCTCTTTTATTGGGTTGCTGAAGAAGTCTTCCACGTAAAAGAAATGTTTTATTTAAATCAAGAAGCAAGACATGGGTTGTGGAATTTCATTGGTGCACACTTTAGTATGGTCTACTGGATTGAAGGGGATAACTATAAAGATGAACCATTGGCCTTTTTCTTAGATGATAGCCAAATTAAAGAAACGATTGCACCTTATTTTATGGCAAGAATTGTTGACGTTGAGGAATTTCTTAGAGAATTTCCATTCAAGTCTTTTAAAAAACCTTTTCATTTTGTTGTCTCAGATCCGATGGCCGAATGGAATCGTGGTGTTTTTGGAATGAAGTGGGATGAGGAAAACGAAAAAGTCCAAGTGATTCGTGAACCAATCGGTGATTCAGTTATCCTAGATATCCAAACGCTAACTTGCTTACTAATGAATTACCGTCGGGCAGCCTACTTATATCAAGTTGAACGAATTGATACGAATCAACAAACTTTGCGTATCTTGGAAGAAATTATTCCAGATATGGCAGCCTATTTTAGTGATTATTTTTGATAGAAGAAAG
>DXBN01000186.1 GCA_019116505.1 Candidatus Enterococcus avicola
TCATAGCCATATTCATGCAGTAAGAAAACAAACTCTTCGCTAACTTCATAGAAAACTGGTGTGTAACCTAAAACATCGCCTGCTTCAATAATCGCTGTAATAGCTTCCGGGAAATCCTCTTTTTTTCCTGAAGGATCCCCCATCACGATACATTTATTATTATAAATCGCAAACTGGAAAAAGACGGTTGGTTCGTCGGCGTTTTGATAAACAAAAATTCGTTTATCTTTTAAGAAAACAAGTTGGCTCGTTAAATTACCGCCATAGTTCCGGAGAATGTTTTGGACAAGCGCTTCATTGAACGCTTCTCCTAGTAGTTCTTTTGTTCCTTGTAAATAACGGATTAAAAGTGCACTACATAAAATAATCGAAAGGATGATTAACAAACTATAAAGCCAAATTTCACCAATCGAAACATTCACTAAGTGTAAGGCTCGAAAATGAAAGGATTTTGGTAGCCCTTGTCGATTTTCAACGCCAAGAACAATGTAACTAATTGAAAAAATAGCTAAAATCAAGCCGTCAATCGTTAACCATTCCCAAGCGTACACGAATTGTTTACGGAACAATTCTTTGCGAGTGAAGAATGTTAGTAAGAAAAGAACCAACAAATAAATTTGTAACAGTACGCCATATCCGAGTAGGAAACAGTAAATACTTGTTCCTACGAGTAACACATAGGCTGGGAGTAAACTCCTTTTAACTTTCGCTGCTCACCCTCGACCGACAATTAAGAAAAAACTACCAATGATAATATTGGGAATTTGCGAAAACAAATGAGCTGTTGGCAAATGAAATTGCTGCAGCCAAATGTATTGGTCAAACCATTTCGGAAAGACATTCGACATCATTAACAAAATACCAAAAACGTAATAGCTAATGACCGTCAATTTCTGAAGGACTTGAAAGAACAATTGTTTAGGAACCCCTTCATAGCGCATGTTGATTTGATTGGCTGACGTATGCACAAAAACGGGTAAGCTAATTAAAAAGGGCACAATATAATAAAAAAATCGATAGAGTAATAGCCAGCTAGTTGCTAGTTCATTGGACAGTCCCAGGCGCGTTAAGCCAACGAGCATCACTAAATCAAAACTCCCTAATGAACCTGGAATCATCGAGAGGACACCTATCACACTGGCCGCCACAAATAGTGGAAAAATACTAGCCATGTGCTGATTCAATCCCATTAATTGACCGACTACAAAAAAAGTTACAATGACTCCCGTCCATTCCAAAAAGGAAATCATAATCAACGAAAGTGCCTCTTTACTGTTAACGGTTTGCTCTTTTTTTTGATTCCAAATAGAATGAATCAAAAGTACGACCGGGACATACAAACTTCCCCCTAACAACCAAATCCAATGGTGATCAGTGGTCAAAACATCTGCGAAAAAACCGACAATTAGCGCAAAAAAACTATAAATCGATAGACCGGACATCATAAATAAAAAGATTTTCGATAACGAGGCCGCTAAAACTTTTGTTTCTTTATTTTTCCCATATATTTGCGAGCGTAAACCAATACTGATAACACCACCAAAACCAGCCACGTTATTGATTGTATTAATCATCCAACTCGTTTCAAACAAGTATTTTTTCGAGAGTTTTTGATCTAAATTCTTATTCAAAATCCAATCGTAACCAATCATCGGAATCACAGCTATTCCACCAACAAGCAACATCACGAGCGTTTTCCACGGCGCAATCTGGCTAAAGATTGATAATAATGCCTCATAGGACAAACTTTTGTTGAGTAACAATAATTCACGAACAACGATTACAATAATTGACAGGAACAATAGAAATTTCAAATAACCAAAATACTTTTTAAAAAATGCCATCACTTTTTTCATTTCTCCACCTCACCAACCGAATTCAAAAATGCTAAAACTTCTTGATTAAAACTGTCTGGATTTCTTCTTGCATAAAAATGATTTTCGCCCTTCATCCGAACAAAGGATGCCTGTGGGATTGATCGAGCTAAAAATTTTGAATGACGCAATGTGACCAAATCACGATAACCGACAATAATTAGCGTTGGACAAGCGATTTGATGTAACTGACTTTCGGAAACACCGCTATCGTGTAGCATGAGTCGAATCATCGATAATTTTTGCTGATATTTAGGAATAAAAAAATGACCCAACCAAAACCAAATCAACTGAGCAGAGCTCCACCAATTAGCCCAAAATTTCACTCCTGAAACAAAAATATTCCCAGAATTTAAAACCAATGCGCGGACTTTTTGAGGATACAAGACACTAAAAACAAGCGCCAAATTTGCTCCGTCACTAAAACCTAAAATCGTCACATCGCTCAATGATTCTTGTGCAATGAGCTGAACTAAATCATCTGCCATCAAAGGAAAATCTAAATACGGTTGAGTATTATTCGATTTTCCATGTGCACGACTATCAATCACATACACGGTAAAATATTTTTCAAATAAGGGGACTTGATGAGAAAAATACCCCCCGCTATCGCCATTGCCATGCAAAAGGAAAAGCGGTTCACCAACGCCACTTTTTTCATAATAAATCTCAGTGCCATCTGGCATTTGACTATAAAAAGCTTCTTTCTTCATCTGTTTCAACCCCTTTTTTGCTCGAGTATGCCTTGTCTTAATCATACATCAACTTCACTTTTTTGCCTTGTGACAACCGAGTGATTTTAAATTTTTTTAGAAAAAAATACGACTGGTCCAAAAGTACCTTTTACGTAACGATCTATAAAAATAAAAATCCCATGAAATCAGTGTTTTATCAAACAGATTTCATGGAACTTGGTTATTTAATTTTTTGATTCCGCCTTGTTTATACGAATGATTATTTAAACATATAGATGCATTGGATACGTTAAGTAATTGGGTTCTTCTAATTTATCAGCCGTAATTAAACCGGTTGGTGCATGTAGGAGTGATGGAATGCGATTCACAATTGTTGCACATGTGTGAGCAACAGTATCTGGTTTCTCTAGTGAAAAGACCATATTTGGTTCTCCCGTAATTTCCCAGTCGCACATATCGCCATCTGTTTCACGATAAACTTTTCCAATACATTCAACTTCCAATTCAATTCCTTGGTGTGTTTGAATCGTCGTTACCGCAGACATACCAATTGCCTCACCTGCTGGGATAGTCCGACCAAGTGTTTCGGAGTAAACATCTTCTTCTAAAACAAATGGTACGCTCTTTTGACTAATCGACTGAATCGTCCAATTCATTTTGGCACAAATTCCTTCCGCCGCATTCCACATATAAGAAGGGAAACTTTCAGCTTGGGCAATTTCTTTTTCAAATTTAGCCAAATCATATCCTGCGCCATGCGCTTCAGCCAACGCCAAGCCATAATCTTCGACATTATAACTCACGGCACCTTTAATTTTTGTAATCTGATTCATCCCCGCCATCATTAAGGTTGGCATATTAATCCAATAAATATCTTGCATGCCACTTCCAGTGATTGTTACTCCATTATCTTTGGCTAATCGATCCAAACGATTCGAAACAGTTGGTGACGTATTCCATGAATAAATCGCTTCTTCACAAGTTGTGATAACATTCACTTTGTTCATCAAACATGTTTCAAATATTTTTTCCATTTCCGGCATGTAACTAAAAACGGTAACGATTGCTACGTCTGCATCACAATGATCAAATACCTCTTGGGCATTGTCTGAAATTTTAACACCTGTTTGATACCCTAATTCGGCAAACGTACCAATATCTTGTCCGACTACTGCTGGATTACTATCAATTGCGCCGACAATTTCTGCTCCGTGACTAACTAAATACTTGATAATTGATTTTGACATCTTACCACAGCCATATTGCACTACACGTACTTTCTCGTTAAACATTTTTAATTCCTCCGCTTTCATTTGAATTTGTTTTCACAATCACAGTATAATGTCTATAGTAACTATAGAGTCAAGGGAGTGTTTTGAAATTGTTTTCAAAAATGAAAATTGGTGATTTCGCCCAGTACAATCAAATTTCAATTCAAGCTTTACGTCACTATGAAAAAATTAATTTAATGCACCCAATCGAAGTCGATCCAATAACCAATTATCGCTACTATCACATTAAACAATCAGCCGTGATTGATAACATTCAATTTTTCCAACAGTTGGATTTTTCATTGGCCGAAATTAAACAAATGATGAATGATACGAAAAATCCAACAATGTTAAATCAATTAATTGAAAATAAGAAGTCTGAACTAGAAAATGAATTAAACAGCATTCGGCAGCAATTACAGGATATTCGAAGTTTTCAAGAAGGTGCGCTACTGTATCAAGAAAAAAAGGATTGTCGCGAAATAGAGCTTGTTGATTTTCCAAATCGTTGGGTCTTACCCCATGCTTCTACAAAAAATATTTATCAAATGACGGATGAAGAATACGAGTTTTCCTTGCGCGAATTCAAGTCCCAACGAAACCAAGCTCTCAAATTTAATCGGGTCGGTTCACTGATGTCTCTTCAATCATTTGCAAACGAAACCTTTCAGTCCCATGAATTCTTTATTTTCTCAGATAAAAAAACGCCCCAAACAAAAACATTAAAAAAAGGAACCTATGCGACTTTTTATTGTCACTCTTTCGAAGAAGAAATTAAACAATTGCCCCTTTTCAAAAAGACATTGGCCGAACAAGGTTATCAAGTTATCGGTGATTACATTTGCGAAGTCCTTTACGAAAACAGTAAAACCTCTGATGTGAATCGTTCGATGTTTATTCGCATGCAAATTCCTGTAAAAAAGAAGCGACTTATTTGAGTAGCTCATAAAAAATTTAAGCACCTTATGACGTCATTTGCCATAAGGTGCTTGCTTATTGTAATTCATCAAATCGAATCGTTACAAATGTTGATTGTAACAATCCTGGCTGATCACTTTCGGTCTCATATAGTATGCCAATTCGACCATCGTTTAATTGTGTCATACAAGAATACACAAATACACCTGGTTCGATGACTTTTTCAGCAATCCATGTTTCCCCGCCATCTTCACTCAAACGAAGCGTGCCATTCACCCGTTCATTTTCTGAATTTGGACCTAAGAATAAGACAAATTCTTTCTCGGATTGAGATTCATCCTTATAATTTAAAAGGCTAAACTGGCAAACAGGATTGATTAACGCCTCATCAAATACTGGCTGCGACCATGTTTGTCCACCATCATGACTAACCGCTTTTGCAACACGTGATTTTCCAGAATGATTTCGCATAAACACGACTAAATCACCATTTTCCCGCTCGATCACTTGTGATTCTGTTAATTCAAATTGATGGAAATCTTTGCCATAATTTTCTGCTGATAAAGATGTTTCATGCGACAGTCGCCCATCATTTGGTGACGCGCCTCGTTGCCATGTTTGACCGTGATCATCGCTATAAATAACTGAACAAGAAAAAAGCTTTAATTCATTGGTAAAATAGATTGGAAAAACGAGCCGCCCTCGATGTTTCCCATGTTCTAATTGGATACCGATCCCAGGTCCAGAACCAATAAAGCTCATCCACTCTTCTTTGACTTGTAAATTTAGATTACTTGGTTCAGACCAGGTTTTACCGCCATCTTGACTATGGATTAATTGTAAAAAACTAGTTGGTATTTCAAAAAGTTGTGTCGTTTTAGCGGCATCAAATTTTGCATAAATCGTCGCTAAACGTTGTTCGTTTAAATAAACATAACCAAATTTATCCACTCGATAGGCCGTCGTTTCACC
The DNA here is from genome assembly GCA_019116505.1 of Candidatus Enterococcus avicola. GTDB lineage: Bacteria > Bacillota > Bacilli > Lactobacillales > Enterococcaceae > Enterococcus_I > Enterococcus_I eurekensis. Next base: position 5,731 of record DXBN01000186.1, read on the forward strand.
AGTCTGAGTTTGAACTTGCCCATCGCTCAATAAGCGATACACCTTTTGATTCCCATCGATTAATTTTTTATCGCCATCAATATAACCCGTGCCTGTCTGGCTCAAATACCATCCGACACCACCTGGCGTATGATTAAACACACCCCAAACCGTATCGGTTACTTGATCGTGTAACAGGGAAATATCCATCGCAGCTGGTCCATCTTCACCTTCATCGCCAAGATAAGCAACGGTTGTTTGACTGTTTGTCCACGTCAGTCCGTTATCATAACTACGACGAATGACGTTATTGATTTGATTTGGATTGTCATTTTGATTGACCAGTCGCGCATCATTTGCTGCAATTAGTATGTTTTCGTTTGTATAAATCAACGATGGAATACGGTAAGCCTTTGAACCATTATCACCTGGATAAAATAAAATCTGCTGATTACTCACTAAAAAACCTCCCATAAGGTGTCTTTCAAGCACCTGATTCATTCACGTTTCAAATAAAAAGCTTAACACAATCGTAAACGCTTTCCAATAGATAATCAGACATTGTTTAAGGCAAAAAAAAAGCGAAAACTTTTTAGTTTTCGCTTTTTGGCTTTAATTAATCTTGGTTGTTACGGATCACAAAGCTACGTTTTTTATCGCCGCTTTGACGTTTGCTACGGTCTGCACCGTTACCGCTACGTCCACGGTTATCTTCTGTACGAGGGGCACGGCGCTCATCGCGTCCGCGACCTTCACCACCGCGTGAACGACGGTCATCACGGCCACGACCTTCGCCACGAGGGCGACGATCATCACGGTTTCCACCTTCACGACGGCCACCGCCTGAGCGATTGCCTCCACGACGGTTACCACCGCCACCTTTATTACCAAAGCCTTTTTTGCCTTGTGGTAATGGACGTTCTGGTGTGATATTAACTGGAACCATATCAGCGGGATCTTTAGCAATTGTTTTTAATAACAATGCAACTAAATCTTGAGCACTGTAGTCTTCAATTAATTGGTCAGCTGCTTGTAAGTAACGATCTAAACCATTTTCGTCTAATTTGCCTTCAATTTGTTCAATTGCAGCAGTTAATTGACCAGAAAATGCTTCTTTTTCACTAGGTGGACGTAA
>DXBN01000024.1 GCA_019116505.1 Candidatus Enterococcus avicola
GTTAGCTAAGTTACAAGCAGCTTAAGGTATTTTGTTGGTTTTATAGGATAAGAGAACAGCTTAGCTGAGTCAAGAGCCGCTTCGCTCCTTCTCTTGACTCAGCCAACCTATTCTCTTGGGTCAGAACCACCAACAACTCACCTGAAAAATGGTAGGGGACGAAATACACACTGCCGACAAAGGCTTCAAACCATTGGTAATACTGGATTATTGAGTAATTCGCTGTCTATAAAGGTTTTTAAATTTTTTTATGCATTTGATATTGCAATTAAGCACAGTAAGATTTTTTCGGAATGACAAGAAATTTCTCTTTACAGGGTATAAGCAATATGTTATGATATATCGGTGAGTGAAAAGCTCATCTATTACGATATTCCGCTGAAGTTTTTACTTTAAGAATGTTTGGAAATAAGGAGAAAATCAAATGAATCCATTAATTCAAGAATTAACACAAGAACAACTACGTTCAGACATCCCTGCATTCCGCCCTGGAGATACAGTACGCGTGCATGCTAAAGTTGTCGAAGGTACTCGCGAACGTATCCAGCTTTTTGAAGGTGTTGTAATCAAACGCCGTGGCGCTGGAATTAGCGAAACTTTCACTGTACGTAAAGTTTCTAATGGTGTTGGTGTGGAACGTACATTCCCATTACACACTCCACGTGTTGCTCAAATCGAAGTTGTTCGTTACGGTAAAGTTCGTCGTGCGAAACTATACTACTTACGTGCGTTACACGGAAAAGCAGCTCGTATCAAAGAAATCCGTCGTTAATCTATCGTTATATAACGAAGCTAAAACCCTTGATAATTCAAGGGTTTTTTTGTGTTTTCGTTTATATTGTTTGTTAATTAAGTACTTAAGTGACCGCATAAATTCAAAAGGGGCAGAAAAAGGGGGAAGCTGTTATAAAAGGTTTCAGAATACTTTGTGGTTTTTCACGCATTCCTTCGGTGACATGCAGATAGATTTGTTCTTCAATGCGCTATCTTCATAACCGATGCGATTTTGTATTACGTAAACGGGCGTCTGGTTTTAGCTAATTTCGATAGATGTGCGAGCCTAAAAATGGGTGTACACTTATTTATCAAACAAAAATAATAGTAATTCCATTTTTGACTGACCATTATTGACCAGCCTTGAAGGGGTGTCCTACCAGTCTTTTAACTTTTTTTTGGAAATGCGTAATTCATAATTCTTTACGAAATTTATATTGTTCTATATACTTTCTATATGAGGAAGCGCTTTCTAAAAAATCGTCAAAGATTGGAGGAATATTTATGACAAAAATACAGAAAATCATTTTGATTTTACTGAACGTCGTTTTCTTTTTCTACATTGTGGTCGTTTCACTGTCGCTTTATCCAATAATGGCTTTACCAATGGACTTACAATTTTTTAGTCAGCTTATTTTAAAGAATACGCTTTTACTACAGCTCGTGTTTTGGATGTCAATGGCTATGGGAATTGTTTCCATTATAATCTTTCTCTATTTAATATTATACCCAAGACGAGAAAGCAAATTCGTGGTTCCCGGTACAAATGGTTCTTTAACCATTGATAAAAGTGCCATTGAAGCTTTAACAAAAGCCAGTTTGGATGAAAAAAACTTTATCACTTCTCCAAGGGTGAAAGTATCTGCGATTCGAAAAAAACTTCATATCAGCGTAATTGGGGAATTAAAGCGAACATCTCATTTGATTAATCAAGAAGAAGCATGGAAGAATCATTTAAGAAATGACATAAGAAGATTGCTTGGAGAAGAAAAAGACATCAAGATTGATATTGATCTTTTTAATTCTTATAAAGAAAGCAATACAGATAAAAGGGAAACACGGGTTATATGAAAGGAGACAAATTGAATGAGAAACGTGATAGAAGATTATAAGTTACCCATTATTGGTGGAATTATTGGCTTGTTAATTGGTGTATCAATCGTAAGCTTCGGTTTCTTCAAGACTTTATTTGTCTTAATACTCGTCGGAATCGGCCTAGGCATTGGTTACTACATCCAGCAAGTTAGGATGTTTAACAGATAAATAAAATAAACATTAGGAGGAAATGATTATGGTAAATTCAATAGATCCAGTAAACCCAGCTAAACCAACCAACCCGGAACATCCAATTAATCCAACGGTTCCTGGGAAAGTAACATCTACAGTTAATGATGGCACGCTTGGTGCCATCAGAGGTGAATTGACCTTTGACGATAAAGTGGTTCAAAAAATCATAGGGATTGCATTAGAAGAAATTGATGGCCTATTGACCGTTGATGGTGGATTCTTTTCTAATATTGCAGAAAAATTAGTAAATACGGATAACGTTGCCTCTGGCATTCATGCAGAAGTTGGTAAAGAACAAGTAGCTGTAGATATGGATGTAGTCGTTGAGTATGGGAAAGATATTCGAGAAATTTATCAAAAAATGAAAGGACTAATCTCCACTGAAGTTGAAAAAATGACGCATTTAGAAGTGATTGAAGTTAACGTAAACGTATCTGATATCAAAACAAGAGCTGAATTCGAAAAAAGTCGAGAAACGGTCCAAGATAAAGTGACCAATGCAGCAGCGTCAACGAGTGATTACATGGCAAAACAAACAGTAAAGCCACCGATGTCACCTGATAAAAGAGGCTATAGCCCTGAAGGTCCAATGGAACCGCGTGTTAAATAAAGGGCCTAGACAGAAATGAAAATATGGAAAATTTAAGGAGGAACCATTTTGAAAGATAAAGGATTAGGAGATAAAATTAAAGGAAAAGCAAAAGAAGTGACAGGAGAAGTAACAGGTAACCGTAAAATGAAAGCAGAGGGAATTGCTGATCAGAAAGTTGGGGAAATGAAAGAAGCGGCCAACGATACGAAAGAAAAAATTAAAAGAAAAGCAGAAGAATTAGAAATAGAACGAGGAAAAAGATACGACAACTAGTTTTTTTGAAAAAAAGTTGTCTAATAAATTATTTGAGCCTAGCAAAAAGCGGTGAGGAGCTATTTGCTAGGCTCTTTGTCAAATTGGACTGATGGCTAACATTAAGGCACGTATCACTAGAAAAGTATTTTTTTGTGATACGTGCTTTTTTTCGACGGAATGACAATTTGGGTGTAATTGAAAAGGTCTTTTTTATTTGCCTTGCTTAATTTGGCAAGCAATAGAAAACTAGAACGTTGTAATGTAATTTTAGTTTCTATAAATGTTTTGTGTTTTTCAATCACTATTTTTGACGGCTAGAGTTCTTGTCATTTACAATAGAGATTAGTTATCTTATTGAATAGATGGCGAAAAACTTATATTGGAGGCGTCAGTCAATGAAAAAAGTCGTTTTAATTATTAACCCAAGTTCTGGTGGTGAAAAAGCTAAAGAGTACGAAGCGTTAGCGAAAGAAAAGTTGGAGAGTTTTTTTGATACTGTGCAAATTCGATATACTCAAAAAAACGGTGATGCAAAAAGATTTGCAAGAGAAGCTGCTCTAGAACAATATGATAGTGTGATTGTAATGGGTGGTGATGGGACTGTTAATGAGGGAATTAGTGGTCTTGCGGAGCAGGAATATCGTCCCAAGTTTGGTTTTTTCCCACTAGGAACGGTAAATGATTTGGCTCGAGCATTATCCATTCCACTTGATCCTAAAGAGGCTATTAAAAACTTTTCATTAGATCAAACAACAATGTTAGATGTCGGAAAAATCAATCAAGATTATTTCATGAATGTTGTCGCTGTTGGGACAATTCCGGAAGCAATTAATGATGTTGATAGTGAGGATAAAACCAAACTTGGAAAGTTTGCCTATTTTATTTCAGGCATGAAAGAGTTACTTAATACAGAATCTCATTTATTTCATTTAACGATTGATAACCAAGAAAAAGAAATTAAAAGTAGTACGATTTTGATTGGGCTAACAAACTCAATTGGTGGTTTTGAACATTTATTGCCAGAAGCGAAAGTCAATGATGGCTCGTTGCATCTAATCTATTTAAAAGATCAATCATTAGTTGATACGGTTAAAAGTCTTCCTGACCTACTGAAGGGCGTGCAAGATTCAACTGAAAATATCGGTTATCTGACCTTTAAAGAGTTACGGCTTTCGTTAGTTAATTCAAATGAATCATTAACGACTAATATTGATGGCGATGAAGGGAATGCTTTACCCATCGAAGTTGAAATTTTACCATCCCATCTAACCGTTTATAAGGGAGAGACAATTGATGAATAATAAAAAGTGGAGTGAGGTAGAATGAGCGAGTACAGACATCTAATCAAATATGAACAGATACTAAATACGCATGATGAAAAACTTCAAGAATTAATACAGCTCCTCGATTTTTTTGAAGAAAACGGTGAGCAATTCAAGGCATTAATGAGTTATTATGCTTCTGAACAAAGAGAACAAGATTTAGAAAAAGAAAATCAAGGTTTGATTCCTGAGCGAATTCATCGAGGCGTACTTTCAGAGGATGCTATATATAATCTCTATGCGGATTACAGAGAACAAGTTTTACGCATGTTAGAAATTGGAACAACGTTTTTTAAATAATGAGGGTGAATCGTCGATAGGTTAGTTTGAGTGAATAAAGGAGCGTCAACATGCGGAAAATATTTTACAAAAAGCAAAATTTAAAAAAACCAACATCTTTAGATGAACAGTTAGATAAACCAGAGTTCGAATCGTTTTTTACTGAAGTTTTAGGTCGTTTACCACAAAAAACAGCGAATGCCGTGTCTAATACGTACCAAAAATCTAAAGACCAAACAGAAGCAATTGTCGTACAAAGTAAAAAGCAATTTAATGGCGTTTTTGATGAATTTTTAACAGGTGTTGATGAAGAGGTACGTAAAAAATGCCATCGTACTATCCATGCAGCTTCACTGACTGCAGCGATTATCGGTTGTTCGCCGATTCCTTTTTCTGATGCTATCTTATTAGTGCCTGTACAAATCACGATGATGGCGCGACTACATAAAATATTTGGCCAATCGTGGACTAAAAGTTTAGCTAAAAGTATGTCGAAAGAATTGATTGTAGTCGGTCTCGGCAAAAGCGCAGTTGGAAATATAATGAAGATCATCCCAGCTGTTGGAACCGTAGCAGGTGCCGCCGTTAATGCAACGGTTGCAAGTGTGATTACAGAGGCGCTCGGTTGGGTAACGGTTAAAATGTTAAATGATGGAGAAGACTTATTTCAAGAATTAACGTCTTTTAGGGGACAATTTAAGTCACTTTTCCAACTTTTAAAAAAAGTAAAATAATTAAGATGAAAGAAAGCAACTCAAAAATAAGAGTTGTTTTCTTTTTTTATTAAAAGGTATGAAGAAATATCAAATCTTTTTCAAAAAAATAGGGAATAACTTGGTGGTTTCCCATAAGTCTAGTATACTTAAAATCAGAAAGAAGAGTAAAATGAGGTGCAAATATGAAATTATTAATGATTGAAGATAATGAGTCAGTCTCAGAAATGATGCAAATGTTTTTTTTAAATGAAGGCTGGGATGCAACCTTTAAGTTTGATGGTAGAGAAGGGCTAGATGCATTTTTAGCGAGTCCTAAAGAATGGGATATGATTACGCTTGATTTGAATTTACCAAGTTTAGATGGGATGATGGTCGCACGCGAAATTCGTAAAGTTTCTAAGACAGTTCCGATTATTATGTTGACTGCCCGTGACTCCGAAAGTGATCAAGTGATTGGACTTGAAATGGGCGCAGATGACTACGTAACGAAACCTTTCAGCCCGATTACACTAATTGCTCGAATTAAAGCGTTGTATCGCCGTAGCGAGATTATTGAAGCATCGGTCGCTGATAAAACCGATGATTTGTCTTTTGATATTGAAACGCAACATTTTAAAATGAATACGAAAACACGTGAGGCCTATTTAGATGAAGAACGAATTGAAGGGTTAACACCTAAAGAATTTGATTTACTTTATACATTAGCTAAAAAACCGCGTCAAGTGTTCTCAAGAGAGCAATTGTTGGAATTAGTTTGGGATTACCAATATTTTGGTGATGAACGAACAGTTGATGCGCATATCAAAAAATTACGTCAAAAAATTGAGAAAGTGGGTCCGCAAGTGATTCAAACCGTTTGGGGAGTAGGCTACAAGTTTGATGATTCAGGTGTTGCCTAATGCGTTATTTATACCAACAACTTTTAGCCTTTTGGTTTGTCATTTTCGTCACCTTAATTACTTCAGGGGTGGCGTTTACGCAATTAACCAAGCAATCAATTGAGACGAATAATTATCGACAATTGTTTGGTTACGCAGATGCCGTTTCGAAAATTTCTGAAGAACTAAGTACAACCTCGGATTTGAATGATTGGGATTTAATTATTTCACGTTCGTTACGCATATCAGAAACGATGTTAAATCAACAAGGAGTCAACTTTATTTTTGTTAATAATCAAGGGGAAGTAACCTATCCTAAAAACAATACGGTTCCAATTAAATTTCAGCTGCCTAGTGAATCATGGGAAAGTCTACAAGCTGGCGAAAGACAACAACTGACATCTGAAAAAAATATTTATGGCGAGAAAGAACCAACGGCATACGCCTTTGTGCCGTTTAATTTGAATAGTCGATTTTTTGGTGCCTTAATCGTGACACAGCCGGCGCAAAATATTCAAGACACTGTAAGTGAGTTTTCTATCAACTTACTTAAAGGTTTTGCTTTATCTGGCATTTTTGCGATAGTTGTTAGTTATGGTTTTGCTAGTTTTCAAGTTCACCGGATTAATCGAATGAAAAAGGCGACGAAAGAAGTTGCCAATGGGAATTTTGATAGCGTATTACCGGTTCATCACCGCGATGAATTTGATGAGTTGGCCGAAGATTTTAATAAAATGACCGTGTCACTAAAAGAATCACATGAGGAAATTGATCGACAAGAAGAACGCCGAAAACAATTTATGGCTGATGCATCCCACGAGATGCGAACACCACTAACTACGATTAATGGTTTGTTAGAAGGATTCCAACATCAAATGATTCCAGAAAATCAAAAAGAAAATGCGATTCGTTTAATGAAAAATGAAACAGAACGCTTAATTCGTTTAATTAGTGAAAATCTAGACTACGAAAAAATTCGGACCAATCAAATTTCAATGGTTATAAAAAAATTCGATGGGACGGAAACGTTTCGTCAATTATTTATTCAGTTAAAAAATAAAGCAGAAAGCTCGAATAACCAATTAATTTTAGAGACGGAAGAACCCGTTGAAGTTTTTGCTGATTATGACCGCTTTGTCCAAATCGTCGTCAACATTTTACAAAATGCGCTTCAGTTTACTGAAAATGGTGAAGTACGTGTCAGACTAGAAAAAGGCCATTTAGAAACAATTATTTCTATTTCAGATACTGGAATTGGAATGACAGAGGAAGATTTAGTGAATATTTGGGATCGCTATTATAAGGCAGATCCTTCACGTAAAAATCGTAAGTTTGGTGAATCAGGATTAGGCTTACCGATTGTCCAACAACTCGTTCTTTTACATAATGGACGAATTGAAGTAACAAGTGAAATCGGAAAAGGTACGACCTTTATGATTCACTTCCCAGATGTCGATGTATCTAAAACAAATGAAAAAAACAAGACCTCGTAATTTAAGGTCTTGTTTTTTTTTGATTTGCAAGCCAGAAAAGATGGCTAGTTGTCACTAGGCTATTGATGCCAATTAGTAAAGCTGAAAATAAGAGGCCGGACTGTAAGAAACTTTCGAAAAAAAGCCGGGTCCATTTTTCTGGTGAAAAATAAAAAAGGTGTTTAAAAACTTGTTGCATAGTCGTAAAACGTAATACGATGTGATTCGATGAGGCTTCGACTAACGAATTCTCCAAGAAATTCGTAATCTTAGCTGAATGGCTTGCCAATGAACTATGTGTCTGAATGATAATATCTTGATAAATCGATGGAAAAAGCAAGATTGTCAGGAAAATTGTCAGTAGTGCTACACCGAATAAAAAGCCATTATCCAACAAGCGCTGACGAACAATCGCACGTTTTGTTAGTTGCTGACGCATTTTTTCAATTGTTTTTTTATTTAGCCGTTGTTGGTAGCTGAAAAATCCCAAAAATGCAATAGAAAGCGTAATTAATAAGTGCCCTTTCATTTGAGTGTAGCTTGTTAATAATTCGTCTACAATAGGGGAAAGTGACTGATCATTTATTTTTACGCTATCTAATGAGAGAATTAGCGTGTTTAGCATAAAAGAAATACAAAATAAAAGAATTAAACTAATAAAAAATAGTAAATGAAAACTAAAAGAACTGTTTGCTTGCTTTTTGAATTTATTTACCACATAAGGACACCTCCTTCTATTTTCTTTTATCATAATGAAAGAATTTGAAGGAATTATGAAGCGTGGATAAATAAAAAGAGAATTTCCGAAGAAATTCTCTTTTTTGGCTTATTCATTTGTGACTGCTTCAGTTACTGGTGCACCATTAGTCGATTCCTTTACAGCATCAACTGTATCAGGAGCTGAATATTGTTGATAAGATTGTGTCTGATACTCATCAACTGTCGATTGGTTGTTATTCTTTGAGTAAAGTGAAGTTGAATCTTTCCCTAAAGCTTTTTCTAAATCTTGTAATTGAGTTAAGCTATCTTTATAAGAAAAGGCTTCAGGATTCACTGGGTCAATGTTACTGCCAGTATAAAAGCGTAACAAATCACCATTGTTAATTTGATCAGAAGTATTTAATTGACGACTTACTCGTTCATGCATCTGTTCAATATGTCGCGTTTCTTCTTCAGTCAAATCTTCCGCAACTGCTTGTGTTTCGTTATCGTAAAGGACGCCACCGTAATAAGTATATTTGGGTGACATGAATGAACCGTCACGGAAGGCAACAAGTTCTTCTTTTTCTTCAGAGAAAAGGTCTTGACCTAATTGAATATAGTTGCTTGTATCGATACCAAGTAAGTGTAGTAAGGTTGGTAAAGCATCAACTTGGCCACCGTAAGTGTGGTTGATACCACCTTTTGATTGACCAGGCACATGAATCATGTAAGGTACACGTTGCATTTGTGCATTATCAAAATCAGTCCAAGTATCACTTGTTTTACCGACTAATTCCGCTAGCGTATTGTTACGGCCATTAGATATACCATAGTGGTCACCGTATAAAACAAAGACTGAGTTTTCATAAAGACCAACTTTCTTTAAGTAAGTGAAGAACTCTTCAACGGCTTTGTCCAAGTAGTTAGCTGTTGCAAAATAACCGTTAATCGTACTATCAGAAGTATTAGCCATGGGGAACCCAGCATCTTCATTAGTGAATTCGGCATATGGATAATGGTTTGATACAGCAAGGAATTTTGAGTAAAACGGCTGTTGCATATGTTCTAGATATTGAACAGATTGTTCAAAGAATGGTTTATCATGTAAACCATACTGGAATGAATTGGATTCATTGACATCATAATAAGAAGCATCAAAGAAATTTTCATAACCAAAATGGGTATACGTTTCATTACGATTCCAGAATGTTTTTGAGTTGCCGTGGAAAACAGCACTTGAGTAGCCAGCTTCTTGCGATAAAATATGCGGTGCTGCTTCAAAAGTATTTTTACCACCA
>DXBN01000187.1 GCA_019116505.1 Candidatus Enterococcus avicola
GAAGAGGCTGGCTTGCTAAAGGTGCAACAATGGTTGGAAGCAAATAACGTATCAACAGAGCAAACGAATAACATCCTTTCCATTATTGCTAATATGTCCTTTAAAGGAGGAAATACTGGGAAAACAGTCACTACATTAGAAGGAAAAGTGGTCCAGGATGCGGATCGATTAGATGCCATCGGTGCGATTGGAATTGCACGGGTGATGGCTTATTCGGGAAATAAAGGCCGTTTAATTCACGATCCTCACAAACAACCTCGTGAACAGTTAACCCAAGAAGAATACCGGAATGGGGAAGATACTGCTATTATGCATTTTTATGAGAAACTTTTAAAGTTAAAGGAACAAATGAATACAAATTATGGTCGCTTATTGGCGGAAAAGCGTCATCAATTTATGGAACTTTATCTGGAGGAATTTTATCAAGAGTGGGATGGACACCGATAAATGAGGGCCAACTAAAACAGCCAGTACATTTCTTTTTGAATTTTAAGAGAACTCTTTTTTACAAATACCTCAGAAGTGGTAAAATGATGGATGAATAAACGGGTGGTTTATCTTAGTTTTACGTTACATATAGGAGGTAATTATGGAGACAAAAAAATCGAGTGGCATGTTTGCAGTTATTGCCGCACTGATTGCGAATATTTTAGTAGCGATTAGTAAATTTGTTGGTTTTGCTTTAAGTGGTAGTACCGCTATGATGAATGAAAGTATCCACAGTGTCGTGGACTGTAGTAATCAGGTGTTATTACTTTTTGGGAATAAGCGCGCTTCTCGTGGACAAAGTGCGTTACATCAATTTGGAGAAGGCCGTGCAAAATACTTTTTTAGTACAATTGTTGCAACGATGCTCTTTTTTGGTGGGGGCGCGTTAGGCGTAATGGAGGCTATTCAGAAGTTACTGCATCCCTCTCATGAAGTAGAAAATGTGGCTATTGTCATTGGTATTTTAATTTTTGGTTTGCTTGTGGAAGGTAGCTCTTTGCGTGTAGCGATGAAAGAAATCAAAGAATTGAATACAGAGAAGTTATCGCTCTTAAAATTTTTGCGAGAAAGTCGTCACAGTGAAATTTTAATTATTTTTACGGAAGACTTTTGTGCGGTTATTGGTTTGTGTTTAGCTTTGGTGGGAACCCTTTTAACAATGGTAACTGGAATTGCTGCATTTGATGCTATCAGTGGTTTACTGATTGGTTTACTATTAATGTGTGCAGCCATTTTCTTAGCGAAAGAATTTTATAGTTTGATTATAGGCGAAAGTGTGACCGCTACAGATTTAGCAAAAATTAAAACCGCATTTGATCGGGCGGATGTTGAAAAACTAATTGATGTAAAAACCGTTCATTTAGGCCCAACTGAAATTTTAGTAGCGGCAAAAATTGATGTGGTAGAACCAATGGAAGAAGATGCACCTGATGTTGTGAATGCGATTGAACGAGACATTCGCAGTAAAATGCCTGATAAAAAAATCTATATCTATATTGAAGTTGACGATTATGATGTGAATTACGTTCGTAAATAACAAATGAAAGAATAACTTTAAAAAACAATATGGGGGAAGAAACGATGCAAGAGGCAATTATAACAAGTACAGTAGATTTAACCAGTGGTGGTTGTAACGCCTGTGGTTTAGTGGAAGATACCGTCTACACATTAGCAATGAATGGAGTGGACATTCCGTTAGATGGCTTGACAGTTGCTCATCTAGTTTCTGCTGTTGTTGCCAGAAATGGATTTAAACAGGAGCTGCAAATGGATATGCTAGATGACGAATATATCCTTTATCGAAAAGAAGACACAGAAGTAACCTTTAAAGAAACGTACAATCATTTAAGCTACGATAACGGTTCTGAAAAAATCCAATCTAAAAATAAACTGGAAGATTTACCAAAACTTTTTGAACAAGTTAATCAAATCCTAACAACTGTTTTTGGAATTGAAACTGTCAATTTTATTATAGAATAAAGTAAAAAATAGAACAGAAATTGGACAATCAATGAGTGAAAGAGATTGTCCAATCTCTGTTTTTTAATGTATAAATAGAAAATAAAGACAAAAAATGATTAAGTTAAGTGAACGCCTTTATCGACATAAATGATGTCACCGACCACACCACTAGCTAGTTCACTGACTAAAAAGGCACAAGTGTTTCCGACTTCTTCAATGGTTACACCTGTTTTATCTGGTGTCCGCTCATTAGAAATACTAATCAATTGATCGTAGTCTTTTACACCAGTCACAGCCAATGTTTTAATCGCTCCTGCGGAGATTCCGTTGACACGAATTTTATCTGCAGCTAATTCAAAAGCTAAATATTTCACGGCAGTTTCTAAAGAAGCTTTAGCAATCCCCATCATATTGTAGTTAGGAATCGCACGTTCGGAACCTAAATACGTCAATGTGACAATTCCTGAACCAGGATTTAACAAAGGTTTCGCATAATGAGTGACTGCTAAAAGAGAGTAGCTACTAATATCTTGTGCTAATAGGAAACCATCACGAGTGATGTCACTAACGTTTCCAGACAATTCTTCTTTTTTGGCAAAAGCAATCGCATGGACTAGTCCATCGATCGTGCCCACTTCATTTTTAATTGTTTCAAAGGCTGCTTGAATGGACGCATCAGAAGCAACATCGCATTCCACCAACAAATCATTTTCATCTGCTAATTTAACCACTTGCTTTTTCATGCGTTCGTTTTGATACGTATAAATAACATTGGCCCCTTGATCTTTTAATGCTTTTGCACAGCCCCAAGCAATACTTTTTTTGTTGGCAACACCCATTACGACGACATTCTTATTTTGTAAAAACATATAAAATCTCCTTTAATAAAAAATTTTTGTTGATAGAATAGGCTTTTCTTCATCAAAATGTAAAAGTTACATTTATTGAGTTGACGAATAAAATTTCAACTGGTATTATCTGTGTGAGAATGATAACAAAATCTTCTCAATTTTCTAATCTTGAAAAAAACAGACATTTTTCCTGATGTCTGAATTATTAACCAAAATACTTTGAAAGTCAAACTATTTTTCTTATTTTTTAAGAAAAAGTGCTGGAAACCGCATGAAATAATAGTTTGATAATCAAAATAAACTCGGAGGTACAGTATGAAAAGAGTGGTCATAACCGGCATGGGTGCCGTAACACCATTAGGCAATACCGTAAAAGAATTTTGGCATAATCTAGTGGATGGCAAGCTAGGAATTGGCAAAATTACTAAATTTGATTCTGAAGATACTGGGGTAGCTTTGGCTGGTGAAGTAAAAGAGTTTGACCCAAGTGCTGTTTTAGAACGCAAAGAGCAAAAAAGAATGGACTTATTTTCTCAATATGGCTTGGTCGCTGCTTTAGAAGCGTGGGAAATGAGTGGTTTAACAGAAGCAACGATTGACCCGACTCGTTTAGGTGTGATTGTCGGTAGTGGGATCGGCGGGATGACTACCTTACAAGACCAAGTACGGGTAATGGATAAAAAAGGCGCAAAACGCGTAACACCATTTTTCGTGCCCATGGTAATTGCTAATATGGCAGCGGGAAATATTTCGATTCGTTTAGGTGCAAAAGGACCTTCTCAAACTATCGTGACTGCTTGTGCTTCTGCGACGAATGCGATTGGTGAAGCTTTTCGCACGATTAAATATGGTCTAGCGGACATGATGGTAACTGGGGGGACAGAAGCCACAGTATGTGAAATTGGGATTGCAGGCTTTGCAGCATTGAATGCTTTAAATACAACAGAAGATGCGACTCGGGCTTCGATTCCTTTTGATAAAGAACGAAAAGGTTTTGTGATGGGTGAAGGCGCAGGAATGCTGGTTTTAGAAGAACTCGAGCATGCACAGAAACGTGGCGCAACTATCTACGGCGAAATTGTTGGATATGGCAGCAACTGTGATGCTAGCCACATGACCGCTCCTTTAAAAGACGGTAGTGGCGCGGCGGCTGCGATGGAAATGGCGATTGCGGAAGCAGGGATTACGCCGGAACAAATTGGGTATATCAATGCTCATGGTACGTCAACCCCAGCGAATGACGCTGCGGAAACAACGGCCATCAAACGTGTCTTTGGTGAGCGAGCATCGCAAATTCCAATTTCAAGTACAAAGAGTATGACTGGACATTTATTGGGCGCGGCTGGCGGTATCGAAGCGATCGCTTGTGTGCAAACATTGCAAGAAGGAAAAGCTCATCCGACAGTAGGCTACCAAGTAGCTGATCCAGATTGTGATTTAGACTATGTCACAGAAGGTGCACGTGACATTACAGCGGACTATACAATTAGTAATTCGTTTGGCTTTGGTGGCCATAATGGTGTAATTTGTTTGAAGAAATGGGAGGAAAACTAGTATGAAAAAAGTAATGACTGCAACAGAAATTATGGAAATGATTCCTAATCGCTATCCGATTTGTTATATTGATTATGTGGATGAAATTATTCCAAATGAAAAGATTATTGCAACAAAAAATGTGACAATTAACGAAGAATTTTTCCAAGGACATTTCCCTGGAAATCCAACAATGCCAGGCGTTTTGATTATTGAAGCATTGGCACAAGTAGGTTCGATTTTAATCTTAAAAATGGATCAATTTGAAGGTGAAACGGCCTATATTGGCGGTATCAACAAAGCCAAATTCCGTCAAAAAGTGGTCCCTGGTGATGTCTTGAAATTACATTTTGAAATCGTCAAATTACGTGACTTTGTCGGCATCGGCAAAGCGACTGCTTACGTGGAAGATAAAAAGGTCTGCGAATGTGAATTGACGTTTATTGTGGGACGATAAGAATCAATCAATTTTGGATACGTTAGTTTCCCTAAGAAAAGGAATAAGTCACATTGGCTTATTCCTTTTTTAATTTATATAAATAACACTAACACAAAAAAACATGCTGAAAGTCAAAGAACATGCTATAATAATAAAAAGCTTATGTGAAGGTGGTAAGCTTATGAGTAAAACAATTTACAGGAGGGTTTTTCTTTTGGATATTTCAGTAGAGTTTTCGGGACATAAATTGG
>DXBN01000188.1 GCA_019116505.1 Candidatus Enterococcus avicola
GGGGTATAAGTCATTTATGTTCACTCTCCTTGTATGCTTTAGCGGGTATTACAACTTGAGTGTAACATAAATGGCTTTTTTATTTGTCTCGCTTAATTATACAAACGGCGAGATTTAGAAGTCGCTGCAAAGCGCCAAATAATGCCACCAGCAAAACCAATTAGTGCTGGTAAGAGCCAACCCATACCAATGTCAAATAGTGGAAAGACCGTTTCACCAAAGCCAATCAAGTTTTGAGCGACGATATTATTACGAATAAAATCAGGGCTTGCATTTAATCCATCGATGATTGATGCAATTAGTGTAAAGAGCGTCGTCATTTGATAAACTCGTGGATCGTGGTTAAATAAAGGACCGAAAATGGCGAGTAAGATTAAAGTCATTGCTAATGGATAAAGAAACATTAAGACTGGAATCGAAAAAGTAATAATATTTGTTAAACCGACATTCGCGAAAGTCGCGGCCATTAAATTGACAATGGTTGCAAAAAATAAGTAGTTACCTTTTGGAAATAATTCGACAAATGTTTCAGAAAAAGCGGTTGTTAAACCAATTGCTGTTTTTAAACAAGCAGAAATAACGACTAGCGCAAGAATAATACTACCAAAGGAACCTAAATAATGTTGAGCGATTTGAGCTAAGGCGATTCCGCCATTTTCACTCAATTCAAAAGCACCCAAGCTTTTTGCCCCCATATATGAAAGCAATGTATAAATTAATCCCATTAATAAAATACTGATAGCGCCTGATTTAATGGTATCAATGGCGATGGTTTTGGGTTGAGTGACGCCACGATTTTGAATAGTTTTTACGATGATAATTCCAAAAGCTAAAGAAGCTAAGGCATCCAGTGTATTATAGCCTTCAGTAAATCCAGTAAAGAAGGCGTAGTTTTGATAAACATGTTGAACTGGAGCATCAGCTACAGCACCCAACGGTTGTAAGAAAGAAAACAAGATTAAGATACTTAATAAGACTAAGAAAAATGGATTTAAATATTTTCCAATATAATCAAATAATTTTGAGGGTTTACGTGCTAATAACCAAGTTGCTAAGAAGAAAAGAGCACTAAAAATCGCTAGGCCATTAGTCAATTGCTCTTTCGGTAAGTTTGTTGCAAAGGCGATTTCAAAAGAAGTCGTCGCCAGACGCGGTAAAGCAAAGAACGGACCAATGACTAAGTATAGTAGGATTGTAAACACAAAGGCATATTTGCGATGAACCTTGGAAGCTAAATCAAAGAGCCCTTGACTTTTTGAACTACCGATTGCAATCACGCCTAAAAAGGGCAGTCCAATTCCGGTAACTAAGAAACCTAAATTAGCCCAGAAGGTATTGGCACCAGCCATCTGACCCATATGAACGGGGAAAATTAAGTTTCCAGCTCCAAAGAAAAGGCCAAAAAGCATTGAGCCAATGGTTAAATAATCGGTGAATGTTAATTTTTTTTCCATTAATTCTCCTCATTTCAGTTTTAATTTGATATAAAAATATCAAATTAATGATTCATTAGCAATTGTTCTAGTAGATTTTTCAGTGAATTCTTATTGAACTGCTAATCGAATCTCACAATCATTCGTCTTTTGTTGTGGAACGTTAAAAAAGACTAGTCAACAATCGACTAGTATTTTCGTGGTTAGCCTTCTAAAATTCGCTTTAAGAAGACTTTTGTTCGTTCTTCTTTTGGTTGTCCAAAGATGGCTTCAGGCGTTCCTTCTTCTGCGATGACACCTTTATCCATGAAAATCACGCGGTCAGAGACTTCTTTAGCAAAGCCCATTTCGTGAGTTACAATGACCATTGTTAAACCCGAGTCAGCTAAATCTTTCATTGTTTTAAGAACTTCACCAACCATTTCAGGATCGAGAGCTGAAGTTGGTTCATCGAATAGCATGACTTCCGGATTCATTGATAAGGCACGGGCAATGGCCACCCGTTGTTTTTGTCCACCAGATAATTGATTAGGTTTCGCCGATTGGAATTGTCTCATCCCAACTTTTTCTAAGTTTTCTAGCGCAATTTGTTTCGCTTCTTCAGGATTACGTCTCAAAACACTAATTTGTCCAGCAGTACAGTTTTCTAAGACGTTCATATTGTTAAATAAGTTAAATGATTGGAAAACCATGCCAAGATGCGTCCGATAATTAGGTAAATTATAGCCTTTTGTTAAGACGTTTTCACCATTATATAAAATTTCACCACTTGTTGGTTTTTCTAATAAGTTGATACAGCGTAGTAAAGTCGATTTACCAGAACCTGAAGAACCAATGATTGTCAGTACTTCACCTTTATTTACAGTTAGGCCGATATCTTTTAAAACTTCATTTTCGCCGTAACTCTTTTTTAAATGATTGATTTCAATAATTTTAGACATAATGATTCTCCTATTCTTGACCTTCTGCGATTTCTTCGACCTTAATGTAAGCCGATGGACCATCCATTTTTTTCTCCATTAAACGAAGTAAACGAGTGGCAGTCAAAGTCATTACTAAGTAAATAACACCAACAATTAAGAATGTTTGGAAGAACTGATAGTTTGTTCCAGCAGCGGCAGTTCCTTGGAAGAACAAGTCGGTTACACTAATCACACTTAGGACTGCGGTATCTTTAATATTAATTACCGTTTCATTCCCGATGGCCGGTAAGATGTTGCGGATAACTTGTGGTAAGACGACTTTGCCCATCGTTTGAGAGTGGGTCATACCAATCGCTTGAGCGGCTTCAAATTGACCACGATCAACAGCGAAAATTCCACCACGTACAATTTCAGACATGTAAGCACCGGTATTAATTGAAACGATTAATAGCGCTGCGACTGTACGGTTTAAGTCAATTCCAAAAGCTAAGGCTAAACCGTAAAAGATAACCATCGCTTGTACCATCATAGGTGTACCACGGAAAACTTCAATATAAATTGTTAATAAAATATCACCTAGTTTTTGGAAAAAGCGAGTCACTGGATTATCGCTAATTGGAATCGTCCGGAAGACCCCAACTAAAAGGCCAATAATTGTTCCAGCAATCGTTGAAAAAATCGCGATGAATAAAGTTAAACCAGCGCCTTTTAGGAAAAGGATACCGTAATCATCCATGATTTTTTTGAAACTAGATAAAAGTGTTGTTTCTTCGCTCTTATTAGCCGAAGGTTGATTTTTAATCGCAGCATCCATCATTGCTGTACGTTCTTCAGCAGAAATACCGGCTAAAATTTGATTGACTTCTTGAACTAAAGGATCATTTTTACGCATACCAATCGCAATTTGCACATCTTCAGGATTGGTTTGGAAACCATCTTCTTCACTGAATTCAATCATTTTGAATTTATCATTGACACTAGTTGCTGTCACGCCTTCAGGACGCTCCGTTACATATCCATCAATAATCCCAGAATCAAGTGCCACACGCATTGCAGAAAAATCTTTCATTGGATCTTGATAAACGACATCAGGAATTTGTTCAACGACGGTATAATGGAAAGTATTTAATTGTCCGGTAATTTTAGCACCTGCAAAATCATTGATTGAAGTAGCCTCCGCATAGGGACTATTTTGACGAGTTACGACCACTAAATGCGACTCGTAATAAGCATCGGTAAAGTCAATTTGTTGACGGCGCTCTTCAGTCGGTGACATACCGGCAATAATCGCATCAATTTTACCGGACTCTAAGGCTGGAACTAAGCCATCCCATTGTGTCGGAACAATGACTAATTCGCGGCCCATTTCTTCGGCTACGCGTTTTGCAATTTCGACATCATAACCACCGGCAAATGCTCCTTTGTCTCCAGATTTTGGTACGGCGCCATTTTTGTCGCTCGTTTGGGTCCAGTTAAACGGTGCATAAGCCGTTTCCATTCCAACTCGCAATTGATTTTCCGGCGTTTTATCGTCAGCCATCACAGACGTGCTTCCAATTAAAAAGGAAGCGATGAAACTCATTAATAAAAATAGTGTCATTCTTTTTTTCATTATAATCCTCTTTTCTAAATGATTTACGAGGCTTTCACAGTAAGAGAAAGGGGGTTGAAACACAAAAAAACAGCCGGATTCTAAAGTTAGAAAGCGGCTGTGGACAGACAAAAAGTAACTATCGACAAACTCCTCACATAACAATAGCGCATCTTAGTCTAAACTAAGACAGTTCGCAAGTTATTCGCTTGCGACCCAACAATTTTTAGAAAGCAGCTAAAAATTATTTCGGCGATGTTCCCTAGTCCTGCGTCAAAGTGTTGCTTCACTCGACAGGGTTAATGAACCTCGCGACCTCTACCTGGTTGAAGGTATCTCGTATTCAATTGGTACCCATTCTAGCGCATTTTATGCAGTGTGTCAAACTGACATGGAATGATTCCTATAATCATGTTCAAAGACATCAAAAAAATCGACTAGAAGAAAAACCTTCTAATCGATTTTTTTATCATAAATAATTATGCTACTTTTGCTTTTGGTTCACGACCTAAAACGGCTTGAACAACCGTTAATCCACCCATCACAGCTAGAACTGCGTAAATTAAACTTGAATATTGAGTCACGCCGAATCCCCATGTGCGGAAAATAACTAAAGCAATTGCTAAAACGATCATTGCCATCACATTAAAGAATGCGAATGCCCATAGATTTCCGTTTTCTTTACGTACGAAGTAAAAAATAGAGAAGTATAAGCTAAGCGCTGTCCATGCGATACAAACTAAAATAATTGCCCAATAAATAATTGATGCTAACATTTGTTTTTCACCTCACTTAAATCATTCCTCCCAATTTTAACACCTTTTGGAAAGCTTGTCATGAAAAATTTGTGAAAAAAACTACGTATTTTTCGATTTTAAAGAAATTTCCCCTAACAAGGAAGTTTTCGGTATAATGAAGGTATTCAATTACGCTTTTGAGCGAAAAGATTAGATGATTATAGTTTTGGAGGAATCAAATATGAACGAAAAAAATCCATTGGCAATTCCACGTCAAAAAATCGATGCGATTGATACGCAAATTATTGCTTTACTTGAAGAGCGTATGACAGCTGTTGCTGAAGTTATCCGGATTAAAAAAGAAGAAAAAATCGCCATCTTAGATACAGGACGCGAAGCAGACGTCTTAGAAAATGTTCGCAAACGTGTTGAAAATCAAAAATATGCCGATACAATCGTCGCAACTTTTGAAGATATTATGCGTCAATCGCGTCACTATCAAAACCAACAATTGGAGGATTAAGCGATGTTAGAGGGAGAAGAAAGACGTCAGGCGATAGT
>DXBN01000189.1 GCA_019116505.1 Candidatus Enterococcus avicola
TTTTCCTTAAAAAAGCAAAAAACGCCTTAAAATGAATGTTAAGGCGTTTTTCGCTTTTTCTGTTTCAACTTTCATAATTTTCAGTAATAGTTGAAAATCTGTAATTAATTTGTACGAACGGGAGTAATTAATTGAACAAATTCGCCTTGACCTTCAGATGGTTCTAGAATAAATGGGCGAATAGCTGAAATAAATTGAATGTTAATCGTTGTATCGCCAAAAGCACGCAAAGCGGCCTTCATATAGTCCGGATTAAAGGAAATATCTAATGGTTCTCCAGAAACTTGGTTGTAGTTTAGACTTTCTTCCACTTTTCCAATTTCAGGTGAGTTTCCGTATAAGATAACGCCATCATCAGCAATATGTAAGCGAACGATATTATTACGTCCTTCATGTGATAATAATGAAGCCCGATCAATCGCTGCTAAAAATTCTTTACCTTCAAATTCAATTGTTGTATTAAAATTTGTAGGAATTAAACGATTCGTATCAGGATAAGCCCCTTCTAATAATCGAGAATAAAATTTCATCCCTTCTGTTTCAAAAAGGACTTGATTGTCCATTATGCGAATACTTACAACCCCTTCTTCATCAGACAATGAACGAGACAATTCAATTAAGCTTTTTCCAGGGATAACAATATCGAATTGTTCACTTGTATTCGTTAACGGAATTTTTCTTTGACTTAGACGATGAGAGTCCGTTGCTACAGCTAATAAGACTTCATTTGATAAAACAAAGTGAACTCCAGTTAAAATTGGACGACTCTCGTGTTGTGAAACAGAAAAAACTGTTTCACTAATTAATTTATTTAAGACTTGAATCGGTATTTGTATTTGATTTGGCGTATCAATAATTGGTAAATGTGGATAATTCTCTGAATCTAATCCATTAACAGTAAAATAAGCTTTACCTGAAGTAATTTTAACTTGGTTTTGTTCTAAAACTTCTAAGGTAAAATCTTCTTCTGGCAAACGACGAATAATTTCACTGAAGAAACGTGCTTGTAAGACAATTGATCCTGTTTTTTCGATTTGCATTTGTGCTGTTTCATCTTCCACACTTAAAAAAGATTCTATTGAGATTTCAGCATTGCTTCCTGTTAGAGTTAAACCTTGGTTTGTTAAATCCATTTTTACTCCAGTTAGGATATTAATGGTTGTTTTTGTCGCAATCGCTCTTTGAACGGTTTGTAATTCTTGAATGAAGGCATTTCGATTCAATGTTAGTTTCATAATTGCAGCTCCTTTTAGATTGATTATTAATAAAAAAAATAGTAGAAGTAGTAGGCTTGTTAGTACTGTGGATAACAGATAACAAACCTCGATAAATAAAGTTTTCCACCTGTGAATAACTTGTGGAAAACTTTATTGGTTTTTTAAGACTTATGCACAACTAGTTATAAATGATTTCTTTGATTTCAGCAATTTCATTTTGGATAATGGCGTCGTGTTTTAAGAGTTGTTGAATTTTTTCATGGGCATGAATCACTGTTGTATGATCTTTCCCACCGAATTCTGCCCCAATTTTAGGTAGCGAATTGTCGGTTAACTCTCTTGAGAGATACATAGCGATTTGTCTTGGAACGACAATATTTTTGACACGTTTTTTCCCTTTTAAATCTTTAATCTGCAAGTGATAGTATTTTGCGACTTCTTCTTGAATTTGCAAAATGGAGACTTGGCTTAAATGGTGACTGGCTTTTAGTGCTTTCAGTGCTTCAGCAGCCAAACTCGTTGTAATATCAGAACTTTGGATTGCGGCGAAGGCCTGAACTCGGACAAGAGCGCCTTCTAATTCGCGGATATTTGAATCAATTTGACCGGCGATATAACTAAGCGTATCATCTGGGATTTCAAGGTTCTCAGCTTCGGCTTTTTTCCGTAAAATTGCCGTGCGTGTTTCTAAATCAGGTGGTGTAATATCGACCGATAGGCCCCAAGCAAAGCGCGAAACTAGGCGTTCAGGTAAAGTTGGGATCTCATTTGGCAAACGGTCACTTGTTAGGACAATCTGTTTGTTATTACGATAAAGTTCTTCAAAAGTGTTGAAAAACTCTTCCTGTGTCCCCTCTTTATTGACTAAGAATTGAATATCATCAACTAATAGTAAATCAACCGTTCGATATTCATTACGAAAATCTTCCATTCGATTTTTTTGAATGGATGTAATAAAGTCATTCGTAAAATTTTCACTACTAACATATTTGATTTTGGCATGTGGTCGTTTTAAAAGCATCTGATGACCAATCGCGTGCATTAAATGGGTTTTACCTAGACCAACCCCGCCGTAGAAAAACAAAGGATTGTAAATAGAACCGGGATCTTCGGCAACAACTAAAGCAGCCGCGTGGGCCATTTGGTTTCCTTTACCAATCACAAACGTATCAAATGTATATTTTGAGTTTAAAAGAGCTTTACTATTATTTGTTTCTTCAATTGGATCTGATTTTTTCTCAGCTACTTGCTGCATTAAATTCTCAGCTTCATCGGGTGTGACAAAAATGGGTAAGATTTCTTCGCCGCTCATCATATAGAAGGTTTCTAAAATTTTACTTGCTAGATTTTTTTCCCAATAATTCTTTTGAATCATTGTTGGTACTTCAATAATTAATTGCTTATTTTGAAAAGATAGAGGTTTTGCAGGTTCAATCCAAGTGTTATAGCTAACGGGGTTCATTTCTTTACGATAACTGTCCTGCAATTCTCTCCATATAGTTTCAAGAGATGGCATAATTCATCCTCCTGTAAGAATAGATAAAGATAGATATTACCAATTTAGCATGAAATCAAAAAGTTTTCCACAGAAACACTAAAAAAGATAAAAAAAAAGAATTTCATCCACAGTGTTAACAAAAAGTAAAAAAAGAAATCCACAAGCTTAAAAAATAGTTTTCCACAAAAAGAATCGACATGTGGAAAACGTGCGTTTTACAAAGTTACCCACAAGCAAAACTGGAAAAAAGACCTTGATTTAATCGCGTTTACTCGAAGTTATACACAAGAAAAAATAAGGTTGTGCATAACTTATTTTAGCCTGTGAATGTGTGGAAAACCTTTGTTTAAATTTAAAGACAACATTTTTTTTATTTAATCAATTCACAGATCATTTTTCTATAAAAATAAGCTTTTGTGGATAACTACTAGGTGTTAGAAAGACTGAGGTGAAAGATTTTATCCATTTTTTGATTGACAAAATCATAGACGATTCGTTATAATATCAAGGTATGTCGAAAAGTATCGATAGCAAATCCTTTTTGGAGGTGAAAAGAATGAAAAGAACATATCAACCAAGTAAACGTAAACATTCAAAAGTTCACGGTTTCCGCAAACGTATGAGTACAAAAAATGGTCGCCGCGTAATCGCTAGCCGTCGTCGTAAAGGCAGAAAGGTTCTTTCTGCATAAACCACTGCAAATCAGTGGTTTTTTTTTATACATTTTTAGCCGAAAGGGTGCTACCTTTCGGCTAATTATGGTATGATTGATTGGTATTAACTAAGTAGAAGGAAATGATGTAAAGGCATGAGAAAGTCCTATCGTGTAAAGAAAGAGAAAGAATTTCAAAAGGTTTTTGTATCGGGGAAATCTTCGGCTAATCGAAATTTCGTTGTTTATGTTTTACCGAAAGAAGATCAAAAGCATTTTCGGGTAGGTATTTCAGTTGGTAAGAAAGTTGGAAATGCGGTCCAAAGAAATGCGGTAAAACGTAAAATTCGCGCGAGCCTACAGGAACTAAGGGAGAATTTATCGCCAGATGTTGATTTTATTATTATTGCAAGACCCTCTGTCGCCCTTTTATCTTTTCAAGAAGTGTACTCAAATTTACAGCATGTCTTAAAACTTGCGAAAGTAATGAAATCGAATTAAGAAAGGAATTATTCTAGTGAAAAAAAGAAAGCATCTACGATTATTAATGACAATGCTTGCTTTTGTTGTTTTTTTATCGGCCTGTGGAACTGGAGAGATTTCAGCATCAAGCACGGGAATTTGGGAAATCATTGTTTATAATTTTGCACGGGCAATCAAGTGGTTATCTATTGGCGGCAGTCGAGGACTAGGGATTATCTTATTCACGATTTTAACGCGAATTATTTTATTACCATTAATGCACTTCCAAACGAAGAGCATGCGTAAAACTCAAGATGTTCAACCAAAAGTGAAACAATTGCAACAACAATATGCATCAAAAGATGTCGCAACGCAACAAAAACTACGTGAGGAAACACAAAAGCTTTATGCAGAGCATGGTGTTAATCCTTATGCAGGTTGTTTACCATTATTAGTACAAATGCCAATTTTAATGGCTGTTTATCAAGCAATTTCTCGAGTACCAGAATTAAGAGAAGGTAGTTTTTTATGGATAGAGGTTTTAGGAAAACCCGATCCTTACTTTATTTTACCGATATTAGCAGCAATCTTTACTTTTGCTAGTACATATTTATCAAGTATGAGCCAAGTAGAGTCAAATGCGAGTCTAAAAGTGATGAACTACGTTATGCCAATTATGATTTTAGTGATGGCGATTAATTTACCAAGTGCGTTGTCATTATATTGGGTAGTCTCGAATGCATTCCAAGTAGGGCAAACGTTGTTAATTAATAATCCATTTAAAATTATTAAAGAGCGTGAAGCAGTTGCTAAACTTGAACGTGATCGTGAACGAGCATTGAAGAAAGCACAAAATCCAAAGAAAAAACGTAAAAAATAATTAAAAATCAAAAGCATAGAGTAGAGGGGAGTTATACAGATGTCAATTTTTGAAGCAGCTACGATTGAAGAAGCGATTGCGCAAGGATTAAAGGCGCTTGGTTTAGAAAGAGATCAAGTAACGATTGAAATTGTGGAAGAAGGCAAAAAAGGCTTCTTCGGAATGGGTAAGAAAAATTTCCGTATTTCAATGGAACCAGTCGTTTCAGAGGAAGCAAAACCGAGTCCGGTTGTAGAAAAGCCAGTGACGCAAGAAGTCATTAAAGCACCAGTTGTTGAAGAATCAATTAAACCTGCACCACAAATAAAAAAAGCAACCACATCTGAAGGACTATCGGATGAAGAAGCGTTAACGCAATTAGCGATTTATTTAACGGACATCTCAAAAGCACTGGATGCTCCTGCTTTAGTTAAAATGACACGTGAAGATCATTTATTTGTTTTTCAACTTGAAACTGAAAAACAAGGAATTTTGATTGGAAAACACGGGAAAGTCTTAAATGCTTTACAATATTTAGCACAAGTATTTATTCATCGCTTGGCTCAAAATAAAATTTCAGTTGTCATTAATGTTGGGAATTACCGTGAAAAACGTCAAGCGATTTTACAACGTTTGGCGGAACGCACGGCAGAAAAAGTTGATCGTACGGGCCGTCCGATTTTCTTAGAACCAATGCCAGCTTTTGAACGTAAACAAATTCATGCAGCTTTGAGCAAAAAAGATTATGTGAAAACACACTCTGAAGGGGAAGAACCTTACCGCTACTTAGTTGTTGAACCAGCTAAGAAATATTATTAAAAAAACGTCAATGACCGCTTGTTGTATAAGTGATCATTGACGTTTTTGACTATTTCCTAGCCACCGATGGTTGAACTGCGGAATTGAACAATCGTTCCATAAGCCGTAATACGGACAATTGGTTCCTCATTGTGCGGTGTCGCTTCATGAGCATAAGAGAAATGACAGTTAATAATCGCATCGGCGCTGTATTTTAAAGCTTTTTCTTTTAATTGTCTAATTACCTTGGTGAAGTAGTCATCTGGGTCATGAATTTGATTAAAAGTGGTTAGATCAAACGTGTCCATTGCAAAAACGATATCACGGACGATGTACTTTCGACTAATATTACCAGTCGAAAGTACAATTTTTTCAATAGCAAGTGTGTCATTTGATTTGTTCATGAGAGTCATCCTTTCTAACGCAAAATATGATAGTTTTATATTAGTCCTTTTTTACAATTTAAGCAAAACTTAATTGGCCTCGGACTTGTCAGTTTAAAAAAAATATGCTACTCTATGACAAGAATTCAATCAAGACCAAAGCAGTCAAAGTGCAAAGTCTACCCCAGCGTTTTAGCGCCGAGGGGTGGAGTGTGCGCTTTTTTTGTGTCAAAAATTAGGAGGAATTTCATTGGCAAAATTTACGCAAGAGTTCGATACCATTGCAGCAATTTCAACGCCACCAGGTGAAGGTGCGATTAGTATTGTTCGTTTAAGTGGCGATGACGCCTTTCAAATTGCTGATCGTATTTACCGTAATGGTTCAAAAAAATTACAAGAGGTCGCAAGTCATACAATTAATTATGGTCATCTTTATGATCCAGTGAACGAGCAATTAATCGATGAAGTGATGGTGTCGGTGATGAAGGGACCCAAAACATTCACCCGAGAAGATATTGTTGAGATCAACTGTCACGGTGGGATTGTCGTCGTCAATCAAATTTTACAGCTCTTATTGCGCCAAGGTGCCCGTTTAGCAGAACCAGGAGAATTTACTAAGCGTGCCTTTTTAAACGGTCGTATGGACTTATCACAAGCTGAAGCTGTAATGGATTTGATTCGAGCGAAGACAGATCGTGCGATGCATTTAGCTTTGAATCAATTAGATGGGAATTTATCGACACTTATTCGTGAACTTCGCCAAGAAATTTTAGCGACTTTGGCCCAAGTTGAAGTGAATATCGATTATCCTGAGTATGATGATGTGGAGGAATTAACGACACAATTACTTCTAGAAAAAGCGCATGATGTGAAAGCGCAAATTAAGGCGCTATTACAAACCGCTCAACAAGGGAAGATTTTACGTGAAGGGTTAAGTACCGCGATAATCGGTCGACCAAACGTTGGAAAATCCAGTCTACTGAATCATCTTTTACAAGAAGAAAAAGCAATCGTCACTAACATTGCGGGAACTACGCGTGATGTGATCGAAGAATATGTTAATTTACGTGGTGTCCCTTTAAAATTAATCGATACAGCAGGTATTCGTGAAACCGAAGATGTCGTTGAACGAATTGGTGTGGAGCGTAGCCGTAAGGCGTTAACGGAAGCCGATCTTGTTTTACTTGTTTTAAACCAAAGTGAAGCTTTAACGTTAGAAGATCAACAGCTGATTGAAGCAACACAAGATAGCAAGCGAATTATTTTATTAAATAAAACGGACTTAACACCACAATTGGACCAAGAGAAGTTACACCAATTGGTCGGAGAGACACCAATCTATGCGATTTCTGTCTTAGAAAATGAAGGCTTTGATTCGTTAGAAACAGCTATTGCAACACTATTTTTTGGAGGTAAAACTGGTGAAAAAGATGCCTCTTACTTATCTAATACACGTCATATCGGCTTACTCGAACAAGCCGTTCAAGCATTAGATGAAGTTTTACATGGCATTGAAATCGGCATGCCGGTTGATTTAGTCCAAATGGATATGACTCGCTGTTGGGATTATTTAGGTGAGGTCGTTGGAGATAGCGTTCAAGATGAGTTAATTACACAATTATTTAGTCAATTCTGTTTAGGGAAATAAGGAAGGAAGAACAATTCATGCAATATTATGAAGGTGAATCATTTGATGTGATTGTCGTAGGTGGCGGTCACGCGGGTTCAGAAGCGGCACTTGCAGCAAGTCGTATGGGTTTAAACACGATGCTTATCACATTAAACTTGGATATGGTAGCATTTATGCCATGTAACCCCTCTGTAGGTGGTCCAGCTAAAGGCGTCGTTGTCCGGGAGATCGATGCTTTAGGTGGCGAAATGGGTAAAAATATCGATAAGACATATATTCAAATGCGGATGTTAAATACAGGAAAAGGCCCAGCAGTCCGTGCTTTGCGTGCGCAAGCGGATAAACAAGCGTATGCAGCAGAGATGAAGCATGTCATCGAAAAAGAAGAACTATTAACACTTCGCCAAGGAATTGTTAATCAATTAATCGTTGAAGAGGGTGTTTGCCGTGGCGTTATTACTTCATCAGGCGCAAAATACCATTCAAAGGCAGTTATTATTACTGCTGGAACAGCTTTACGCGGTGAAATTATTATTGGTGAATTGAAATATTCCTCTGGCCCGAATAACTCACAACCAGCGGTCGCATTAGCGGATAACTTAAAAGAACTAGGTCTTGAAATTGAACGCTTTAAAACAGGAACACCACCACGAATTAAAGCAAGTAGTATTAACTATGATGTGACAGAAATTCAACCAGGCGATGAAGCACCGAATCATTTTAGTTTCTCCACCTCTGACGAAGACTATTTAAAAGATCAAGTGCCTTGTTGGTTAACATATACGAATCCAACGACTCATGAAATTATCCAAAATAATTTACACCGTGCGCCAATGTTTACTGGAATCGTTGAAGGGGTGGGAGCACGTTACTGCCCATCAATCGAAGATAAAATTGTCCGTTTTGCCGATAAAGAGCGTCATCAAATCTTCTTAGAACCAGAAGGCTTGAACACGGAAGAAGTTTACGTACAAGGATTGTCGTCTTCTTTACCAGAAGATGTGCAAATGGACGTCTTGCACTCAGTTGTTGGGTTAGAAAATGCACAAATGATGCGTACCGGATATGCAATCGAGTATGATGTGGTTGTTCCGCACCAATTACGTCCAACACTTGAAACAAAGAAAATTGAAAATCTTTATACGGCAGGACAAACAAATGGTACAAGTGGTTATGAAGAAGCCGCTAGCCAAGGTTTGATTGCTGGAATCAACGCTGCCTTGAAGATTCAAGGAAAAGAACCATTAGTTTTAAAACGCAGTGACGGTTACATTGGCGTTATGATCGATGATCTTGTTACTAAAGGTACGATGGAACCTTATCGCTTACTAACATCTCGTGCAGAGTACCGTTTAATTTTACGTCATGATAATGCCGATTTACGTTTAACTCAAATGGGTTATGATATTGGACTTGTAAAAGAAGAACAATACGCCGTATACAATAAGAAGAAAGCGACTGTGGAAGCGGAAATTGAACGCTTAAAAGGTATTCGATTGAAACCAACGGAAGCTTTCCAAGCATTCTTAGAATCAATTAATTCAGCAACATTAAAAGATGGAATTTTGGCCTATGAAATTTTACGCCGTCCAGAAATTAAATATGCTGACTTGGTACCATTCATGCCTGAAAAACCAGGAGAAGCTTTAACAAACAAAGAAATTGAACAAATTGAAATTCAAGTGAAATACGAAGGCTATATAAAAAAAGCAATGGAAAAAGTTGAAAAATTAAAACGTATGGAATCAAAACGTATTCCAGATCGAATTGATTACGAAGCAATTAATGGGTTAGCAACAGAAGCCCGTCAAAAATTGCAAAAAATCCAACCCGAAACGATAGCTCAAGCCAGCCGAATTAGCGGGGTCAATCCTGCAGATATCAGTATCTTAATGGTTTACATCGAACAAGGTAAGATTGCGAAAGTGGCAGAATAATATAAAAAAGCTTCTATTAGATGAGATAAAAATCTAATAGAAGCTTTTTTCTCCTTGATAAAGAGAAACGTTTCACGTGAAACAATAGGTAAAGTATGAAAAATCTGGAAAGTCTCAAATAATTCTACCTTTGTGATTAGTATAAAAGTTGACATTCTTTAATCATTATTATAAATTGGTTAGAAACATTGTTATATTATTAAAAAAAAGGAGGGATTTATTTGAAAAACCAAGAGATAGGTTTGAAAATTACAAATCGAAAAGTATCCAATAAATCAATCATCTTAAATAATCAGGAAGCGACACAACCACTAAAAATAGGATTAATTAATTTAATGCCACAAAAAGAGATTACTGAAGATCAATTTTTTCGTCTACTATCGAATAGTCAAGAAATGATTGAAGTTAAATTGATTAAAATGACAACCTATAAAAGTACCACGACCGATCCAGCTCATTTAGAAAAAAATTACCACACATTTTCTGAAATAGAAGCTGAACATTTTGATGGTCTGATTATTACGGGTGCTCCGATTGAAACCATTCCTTTTGAAGAGGTAAGTTATTGGGAAGAGTTAAAGCAAGTCATGCTTTGGAGTCAATCTAAAGGTGTCTCAACTTTAAATATTTGTTGGGGAGCACAAGCCGCACTGTATGTTTACTATGGGATTGAAAAAATTCAATACAAGGACAAACTATTCGGTCTTTTTTTACAACAGGCTCAAACGTCGAATCCATTGATGGCGAATTTCCCTAAAGAATTCTCTTATCCACAGTCTCGGCATACAGGCCTTGATTTAAAAAAAATCAAACAAGGTAGCTTTGAAATTATTGCTAAAAGTCAGGATTTGGGTCCGACAATTTTGACTTCGGATAAGAATCGAAATATTTATATTTTAGGTCATTTAGAATACGATACGGATACATTAAAAAAAGAGTATGATCGTGATCTCGCTCGTAATTTGTCACCGGAGTTACCTAAAAATTATTTTGCAAAAGATGATATAAATCAACCAATTATTAATAATTGGGAAAAGTATGCTCACTTATTTTACAAAAATTGGATCAAGTCATTATCAAAATAAACTGGGGTTTAAATTAGTACCAGTAAATCACCTGTGACCGTCTGTTAGTATCAAATTATTTTATAAAAATGATAAAGAGTATAAACTAATCGAAATCATTGATTTGTAAGCGTTTTTTATATCTTTTATTCAACGAAAAAACGGATTTTTGCTATTATGTATAATTTTTTTGTCATATCTGACTTGACAATTACTTTAAATAATTTATACTGAGGTTGTGGTTACTACCAGATTGAAAAAGCGTTTTACAAAATGACAGAGCATTTATTAATAAAAGAAAAGTGTAAAAAGTAATTATTATTTCATTCTCATCTTTCTTTTAGATTAAATGAATTCTGATATTTGTAAACGTTCTCTTCTAATTTGATAGTAATGCGTAAGAAAAAGTTGGCTTTTTGAATAAAGAAGTCAGTGAGGAGGAAACAGTAATGAGTATTATTGGAGTGCGAATCGATGGAAGATTGATTCATGGTCAAGTAGCAAACTTATGGACGACGAAATTAAATATTAGTCGTATCATGGTTGTGGATGACGAGGTAGCGGACAACGCAATTGAAAAGAGTGGTTTGAAATTAGCGACTCCTTCTGGCGTTAAGTTAAGCGTTTTACCAGTCGAAAAAGCAGCAGCAAACATTGTAGCAGGGAAATATGATTCTCAACGTCTACTAATTGTTGCACGCAGACCTGATCGTTTGTTGAAACTTGTGGAAGCTGGCGTTAAATTAGAAGAAATTAACGTTGGTAACATGTCGCAAACACCAGAAACAAGAGCAATTACGAAATCAATTAACGTAGTGGATGCAGACGTGGAGGCTTTCGAAGCTTTGAAAGCAAAAGGTGTTCGTTTAGTATCACAAATGGTTCCAAGTGACCGATCAGAAGACTTCATGACATTATTAAACAAATAGGAGGGAACATTCATGGCAATTCAATGGTGGCAAATTTTATTATTATCATTATATGCAGGTTATCAAATCTTAGATGAATTAACAGTTTACTCTTCAATGAGTTCGGCAGTTTTTGCAGGTCTATTTGCTGGATTAGTAATGGGCGATATCAAAACCGGTTTACTAATTGGTGGCTCAATGCAATTAACTGTTTTAGGTGTTGGAACATTCGGTGGAGCATCAAGAATTGATGCTAACTCAGGAACCGTTTTAGCAACGGCTTTCTCAATCGCTTTAGGATGGGATCCAGAACAAGCGATTGCAACAATTGCGGTACCAGTAGCAGCTTTAATGATTCAAATGGATATCTTAGGACGTTTTGCAAATACTTTCTTTGCACACCGTATCGATGCTCATATTGAAAACTTCGACTATAAAGCAATCGAACGTAACTACTTAGCAGGAGCACTTCCTTGGGCGTTATCACGTATGCTTCCAGTATTCCTTGCTTTAGCATTTGGTGGCGATTTAGTTGAAAACGTTGTAGCAATCTTAAATGGCGACTTAAAATGGTTAGGTGACGGATTATCTGTTGCTGGAGCTGTTTTACCTGCAGTCGGTTTTGCTATCTTATTACGTTACTTACCAGTTAAAAAACACTTCCCTTACTTAATCTTAGGGTTTGTGATTACAGCGTTATTCACTACATTATTCGGAAACATCCAACTATTGGGTGCAAACGTAGCAAGTGTAGTAGAAGAATACTCAGCAGTCTTAAATGGCTTACCAATGTTAGCAATTGCGTTAATCGGTTTTGCTTTAGCTGCCATGAGTTACAAGAACAATCACGCAACACCAGCACCAACACAAGGAACTTCAAATGCTTCTGCTGAGGGGGAAATTGACGATGACGAAATCTAATTATAAATTAACAAAAGAAGATTTTAAACAAATTAACCGTAGAAACCTTTTCACTTTCCAATTAGGTTGGAACTATGAACGTATGCAAGGATCAAGTTACCTATACACTATCTTGCCTCAATTACGTAAAATGTATGGTGATGATACAGAAGAATTAAAAACAGCAATGACTGCGCATGCACAATTCTTTAATACATCAAACTTCTTAAACACAATCGTAACAGGTATCGACTTAGCGATTGAAGAAAAAGAAGGAATTGAAGGAATTAGTACTGTTTCAGGTATTAAAACTGGTTTAATGGGACCATTCGCGGCTATCGGGGATTCAATCTTTGGTGCGTTAATTCCAACAATCTTTGGTGCGATTTCAGCAAACATGGCGATTCAAGGTAACCCAGTTGGGGTGTTCCTATGGTTAGCTGCTCAAATCGCTGTAATGGTTCTACGTTGGAAACAACTAGAATTCTCATACAAAGAAGGGGTTAGCTTAGTTACAACAATGCAACACCGTTTAACAGCTTTAACAGATGCTGCGACTTTAATGGGGGTATTCATGGTTGGAGCGTTAGTTGCAACAATGATCAACGTTAAAATTGCTTGGGCACCTGCAATCGGTGATGTAACATTAAGCTTACAAAACAACTTAGATATGATCTTACCTCGTTTATTCCCAGCATTAATTGTTGGTGCGATTTACTGGTTATTAGGTAAGAAAAATATCACATCAACACGTGCAATTTTCATCGTATTAATCGTATCTATTGCGTTATCTGCATTAGGCGTTATTTCAAAATAATAAGGGAGAGTACCTCAAATGAGTCATTTAGTATTAATTAGTCATGGAACATTTTGCGAACATTTAAAACAAAGCACAGAAATGATTATGGGACCACAAGAAACAATTCATACGGTTGCTTTATTACCGGAGGAAGGACCTGTTGAATTTCAAGCTAAATTAGAAGCTGTAGTGGAAAATTTAGACGAATACGTTGTTTTATGCGACTTAGCTGGTGGTACACCAAGTAACGTAGCGGCGAAAATGTTAATGACAGGTGCATCTTTTGAGTTGTACTCAGGAATGAACATGCCAATGGTCATTAGTTTTATTAACGGCGAAATGATTGGATCTAAAGCCGACCTTGTGTCAGATGCAAGAGAAGGAATTACATTTATTAACGACCTTCTAGCAGCTGATGACGACGACGAAGATGAATAAGAATTAGTGAAGGGCCACTTAACAAGGAGAATGCATTCTTTTGTTAAGTGGTTCTTTTTATTGAATCGCTTGAATTTTATTAAAACTTTGTTAAAGTCTGAAAGAATCAACATTTCCTGTTGACTAGTCATTTTTTTAATAGTAGACTTAGGTTGTGGTAGTAACCAGTTGATTGGTTGAAATTTGATTAACCAATAGGAAGATGGAGGAGAGAATATGTATCAATTAGCAACAGAAGAACTTGTTAAAATGGGCGCTGAAATCACAACCCGTGAAATTCGCCAACAACCAGAATTATGGGCGGAAGCATTTGAAAATTACAAAGGTTCAGAAGAAAGAATTGCAGCATTTTTAAACACAGTTAAAGAAAGCACGACTGAACGTATCCGCGTTGTATTCACCGGAGCCGGTACTTCTCAGTATGTAGGAGATATTTTAGTACCATACTTAAGTCAACATGGTGATACAAGTAAATTCATTTTCCAAAGTATTGGAACAACAGATATCGTTTCATCACCGGAACAATATTTCTCAGCAGATGAAACAACCATTCTTGTTTCTTTTGCTCGTAGTGGAAATAGTCCAGAGAGTGTGGCAACGGTTGATTTAGCCAACAAAGTAATTAAAAATGTTTATCATATGACAATCACTTGTGCCAAAGAAGGTGCATTAGCAAAAGCAGCTGTAGGCGATGAGCGTAACTTGTTATTATTAATGCCAGAGCGTTCAAATGATGCAGGGTTTGCGATGACAGGTAGTTTTTCTTGTATGACATTAACAGGCTTATTAGTCTTTGATGAATCAAATAAAACAGCTGAAAAAGCAACAATCGTTCAAAATCTATGCGCTTTAGGTGAAGATGTTTTAAGCCGTGAAACAGAGATTCAAGCAATTATCGATCGTGATTTTGAACGTATCGTTTACTTAGGATCAGGTAGCTTATCAGGTTTAACACGTGAGGCGCAATTAAAAGTATTAGAATTAACAGCTGGAAAAATTACGACAGTCTTTGATTCTTCATTAGGTTTCCGTCATGGTCCCAAATCATTCGTAAATGAAAAAACATTGTTATTTGATTTCATTAGTAATAATACTTATACACGTCAATATGACGTTGATATTTTAGAAGAAGTGAACGGCGATCAAATCGCGGCTGGTATCATCGGTATTGGTCAAGCAGGCGATGTGAACTTCTCAGGTGAAAACTTTGTCTTGAAACAAGGAACAGGTCTTTTACCAGATGGGTACTTAGCTTTAGCTGGTGGCGTATTCGCACAAACCGTTTCATTGTTATCATCAATCAAAGTTGGTAACACACCAGATACACCATCACCAACTGGCACGGTTAACCGTGTCGTTAAAGGCGTAATTATTCACGAATACTAAAAATTGATTTTTGAGAAAAGAAGAGGAGAGACAAATATGTTACAACTAACAGCAGGTAAAAAAGCAGCAATGGATCGTTTATCAACAAAAGAAGGCGTTATTAGCGCATTAGCCATTGACCAACGTGGTGCAATGAAAAAAATGATGACTGCTCTAGGCGTTGATGCAACGGCTAAACAAATCGAAGAATTCAAATCACTTGTTTCACAAGAGTTGACACCATTTTCTTCTTCAATCTTATTAGATCCAGAATACGGTTTACCAGCGGCGAAAGTTCGCGATGAACATGCTGGCTTATTATTAGCTTATGAAAAAACAGGATATGACGCATCGACTCCAGGACGTTTACCTGATTTATTAGAAGAATGGTCTGTTTTATCATTAAAAGAACAAGGTGCAGATGCCATTAAATTCTTGCTTTACTATGATATTGACGAAGATCCAGCAATCAACCATAAAAAACATGTCTTTATTGAACGCTTAGGTAGCGAATGTTTAGCAGAAGACTTACCATTTTACTTAGAATTATTATCTTACGATGCAACAAATGCGGATAACGGTTCTGCTGAATTTGCTAAAGTAAAACCACATAAAGTGAATGAAATGATGAGAGAATTCTCAAAACCTCAATACAAAGTAGATGTTTTAAAAGTTGAAGTACCCGTTAACATGAACTTTGTTGAAGGCTTTGCTGAAGGTGAAGTTGTTCATACACGTGAGGAAGCGTTACGATTCTTCAAAGAGCAAAGCGAAGCAACACACCTACCATTTATTTTCTTAAGTGCAGGCGTATCTGCGAAATTATTCCAAGATACATTAGTTTTCGCTAAAGAAGCAGGTTCAACATTTAACGGTGTATTATGTGGACGCGCAACTTGGAAAAATGGTGTAGCACCATTTATCGAGTCTGGTGAAGAAGCCGCTCGTCAATGGTTACGTTCAGAAGGAAAAGAAAATATTGAATCATTAAATCGCGTAGTAGCTGAAACTGCAAGCTCATGGCACGATAAAGCTGAAATAATCTAAGGTTGATTTTTCAGTTCAAATTGAGAGCTAAAAAGCGGGCCATTCTATTTTCAATAGGATGGTTCTTTTAATAAAGGAGAAATCAAAATGGCAACTTTTGAAATTAAAGAAGAATTTATGTTAAATGGGGAGCCTTTTAAAATCTTGTCAGGAGCAATCCACTATTTTCGCGTGCATCCTTCTGATTGGCATCATTCATTACATAACTTAAAGGCACTAGGCTTTAATACAGTCGAGACGTATGTTCCTTGGAATA
Source organism: Candidatus Enterococcus avicola (assembly GCA_019116505.1). Taxonomy (GTDB): domain Bacteria; phylum Bacillota; class Bacilli; order Lactobacillales; family Enterococcaceae; genus Enterococcus_I; species Enterococcus_I eurekensis. Next base: position 16,214 of record DXBN01000189.1, read on the forward strand.
TCCATGAACCAAATGAAGGGGAGTTTCGCTTTGATGGGATCCGTGATTTAGTTGGTTTTATTAAAGAAGCTGAAAAAATGGGCTTGTACGTTATTTTACGTCCAACACCATACATTTGTGCGGAATGGGAATTTGGTGGCTTACCGGCTTGGTTATTAAATAAAGATATGCGTATTCGTTCAAGTGATCCTAAATTCTTAGGTTATGTTCGTGAGTATTACAAAATTTTAATGGAGCAAGTTGTTCCGTTACAAATCACGAATGGTGGACCAATCATTATGATGCAAATCGAAAATGAATACGGTTCTTATGGTGAAGATAAAGATTACTTACGTGCGATTAAAACGTTAATGGAAGATTTAGGCGTTAATGTACCATTGTTCACTTCAGATGGTTCATGGTTAGCGACATTAGCTGCTGGTAGCATGGTTGAAGAGGGTGTTTTACCAACTGGTAACTTTGGTTCACGCGGAAAAGAAAACTTTGCGGCTTTAAAAGATTTCCATGAATCTTATGGGAAAAAATGGCCATTAATGTGTATGGAATTCTGGGATGGCTGGTTTAACCGTTGGGCTGAACCAATTATCACTCGTGAAACGGATGAATTGGTTGAAGCATTGCGGGAAGTCTTGGAGCTAGGTAGTGTGAATTTGTATATGTTCCATGGTGGTACGAACTTTGGCTTTATGAATGGTTCTTC
>DXBN01000190.1 GCA_019116505.1 Candidatus Enterococcus avicola
GTAGCGAAATTATCAACTCCTTAAATTCCTTTCGCTGTCGCTTCAGTCAGACATTTACCGTTGACAATTGCCACGTATTTTCTTCTGCAGCAAGTTTCACTTTTGGCTGAAAAAAATAAAAAGAGGTGGCAAATTTGCCACCTCTTAAATATTTCTGGTCTTGAACAAACGCGCCCGATTGGTTAAATGTCGGGGATGTAGATATTATGAGGTTATATCGAAACCGCTGTGTTCCCCATTGACATACACATCAATAGTTGTAATATCTTTATCTATCGTTAGGTGATATACAGTTTGTTTTTCTTGTTCCGTGTCAGAGTCAGACACATCAAATTTAATTTCCACTATGTCACCTTTTACATCATAGTTAAAATCTGCATCCCCATCAGATTGAAGAGTGATATAATAACTATTTTTGTCTTCTTCTTTTAACTGTAATTGAACATTAGGCTGTATAGAATCCTGCACAAATTTCGGCACACTCTCAACCTTTTCTAGGTTTGTTGCCGTTGAAGAACAAGCAGCCAAAATTGAAACGCATACCATCAACATAACAATAATAATTTTCTTCACCATTAATTCCCCCCCTATATTCACTATATGGCCCGTTTGCTGAAATTCAAATTCACATCAAGAATAAGTATTTTCCGAAAGACATTTATCACATATTTGAATACGACCATCTTCATCATTACCGACAATTTTCGTTTTCTTAGGCTGAATCTTTTCGCAAATAAAACACAGTTTTCGATTCACGCCTTTATGAGCAGAAGAATAATGCTCATGAAATCTTTTACACCCGGGGCAGTAATAATATAAATCACCTGGCTTAACCATTTGTTTCCCTCCTAGAAATTACGTAATTATTCAATCCAACATGCCAATATGCCATCACATCAACAGCACCATTTGCAACCTCGTCTGAATCATCATCAATATGGATTAAATCGCCATCCTCGGCATCGCTTAATTGTAATTCCTTATGAATTTCTTTCAAAATACCACCGTAAGAAATTAATCGCTTATAAGCCAATGCCTTATCTAAGTCCTTGACCGTCTGTATATTTTCATCTGTCACTTTATTCCCTCGTATCACATCTGTATCTTTCACTGGATACTTGGAAACTTCGAAAATAGCATTTTGTTCAAGAATCGTTTTTCTCACTTCTTGCTCCATTTCCACAAAATCAGGTGATTCTTTTTTAGGCTTAACCTTTGCTACATGAACAATCGGTTTGTAATCAATTTGCATAGCTTTTTGCCACATGCTTGTCCATTCAGTTTGCTTAATATAATTACGACCAAAATAATCATTTGGCACAGCTAACAACACGTGGAAATGAGGATGATACGTACCATACCACTCACTTTCCTTATCCCAATTCCGAGTTACTTCCATAGCCCGAAAATAGCCACGCACCGACTTTTTAAATCTTGCATAGCCTGCAAAACGATTCCATGCTTTCGTCATCTGATCCATCGTAGGTTTTAGTTCTTCACCTTCAACATTACGCACCGTGAGAGTAAGAAACACCCACTTCACTTTTTCTCGCTCATTCACCGCTTGAACAATTTTTTTATTTTGAAAGGCAATTTTAAGTGACCTTCGCCAATTGCACATCGGGCACAACCTCACTTTACAAAAATACGCTTGATAAAGCTTTAATCTACCGTCTTTCATTTTAAACACTAAATAATTTCCGCAGTCATACATTCGCTCTGCTTTTTTCGCTAAAGCTTCAACTGCTTCAAGATGCTTTGCCATCAGAATAGAACGCTTCTTCTTGCCTTTCCAGTCACGTTCCTCACCTTTGGCATTCAAATCACGCAAAAGTTCAACGTCTTTTTGAACACAGGTACTTGATTGCTCCTTAATACCTGTGCTACTATCAGGATACAAACTCATAAAAAGCCTCTCTTTCGAGGGGAAACATACAAAAAGCCCTCTGTGTATTTGGTTTCTAGACAATTCCAATACTATCAGAAGGCTTTTTACATGTCAAAACACGTTTTAAGTCATACAGCTCTAGGGCTCGTCGGACTTTCAAGCGCTTGAGTTGTTTCTATATGTATCAAGAGAAGTAGAAACCCGTTTTTCGTTCCACTCAAAACAAGGTCAAAACCAAGATCAAAACCAAATTCACCCCCCTCTCAAAACGCTCAGAATCCTTTTAAAGCGTTTTAAATATCAAATACATATAAATCTAAGCAAAATGCTCTTAAAGCCCTCAGAACGAATTCTGAGACGCTTCAAGAGCATTCTTTTTAATCTCACCGTTCCATATCGTAAGATTTACTTTTTTTCCGCTTTGTCTGCTGGTTAATCTCTTTGTCTTTTTCTTTCAATCCATCCAATGAAAAATCAGCTGTTTTAACTCGTTTTATAAACTTCTCCAAAAACGATTTCAGTTTATCCATAGCTTTTCCCAACCGATTTTGAGGAATCGTTTGATTGATTTTGTTTTCTTCAAGGATTTCAAGCCAATTTAGCCCCTCCGCTTTATCCTTCGGCATGCCATCACGTTCTAAACTATGAAGAATCAAGCGTCCTTTAAATTCCGATTCACTAATTTCTAGATCTGGCTCTTTATCTTCCAAAATGCTTTTATAAACAACCGCGTTTCTTTGTTGATGTATTTTATCGCTTTTAATCAATTGTTTTTCTCGTTCAAGATATGTGTTTTTTTGTTCAAGTCTTTCAATTTTTCCTTCCAGTCCCTTTTTACTTTTCTCCAAATCACCAATTTTATTTTCAGCAACTGATTTATAATTTTCAAATTGATAATCGCTTTTAATACTCGATTTCGCCAATACACCCAAATTCTCATAATCCTTTTTCAGCAAAACAACTACTTCTTTTTTGTTCATGATTCCCACGGTTTTCTTCTCTGCATTTCCATCCACTTTATCAAAAACATCTTTTGGCTTTTTAAATCTTTTCAAATCCGCAGCCATCACTTTTTTCTGCTCTTCAATCTCCGCTGAATGTTTTTTCAACGAATGGATATTCTCGATCCCGATTGTTTTATCATTCAAAATCCCTTCTTGATAAATTTCAGGAATCCGTTCTTTCAAATGTCTGTCTAACTCTGTATGAAAATTTTTCAGTTCTGCTCTCGTCAGTACTTCTTTAGCAGATACTTTTTCTCGTTCTTTTTTCGCGTCCCAAACGACAGGGATAAAATCAAAATGCATGTGTGGGGTGGTTTCATCGTTATGTACGTTCGCTGAAATAACGTTCTGCTCGCCACCATACCGGTCAGAAAGAAATTCATAGGTATTCTCAAAGAATGTTCTTTGATGCTCGTGAGATGCATCCTTGAGTGATTCAGGCAATGTTACGACCCACTCACAACATGCCTTTACATCTTTCCGATCCATGCAATAAACTTCGTCCAGTCTTTCATTCATGCGAGAAAGCGTGTCACCCTCTTTTTCACAGAGGTCATAATTCAAATGTGTGCGTTCATTATCAATATCTTCGTTTGAATGGTTTTCAGTTTTTCGGTCTAAATGAATTGATAGTCCTTGCATATTGCCCTTAGTGAATTTTTGAACGTGAGCCATTTTGGACACCTCCATTTTGATTGAGAATAACACATCAGGCGAGAGAACCCAAAACCATTTGGTATAACACGGTATACCAGAATTCTTCTGGACGTGCTCTGCGAGGCGAAAAGCAAGGGAGCAAAAACCGCTCCCCCAA
>DXBN01000191.1 GCA_019116505.1 Candidatus Enterococcus avicola
TAATTCAGCTAAACGAACTGAGTAAGCTAAAGTTGCTACTGAGTTTGCTTGCATGATTGCTAATTTTTCTTGTACTAATTGGAAGCCACCAACTTTTTTACCGAATTGGTCGCGTTCAGTTACATAACGTAATGCAGCTTCTAATGAACCAGCTGTCATACCTGTAGCTAAATGAGAGATATCAGCACGAGTTGCGCGTAAAATACGAGAAACATCTTTGAATCCGTTAATGTTTACTAAACGAGTATCGTCAGAAACTTCTACGTTTTCTAAAGTGATGTGACCATTTTGAACTGGGCGTAATGAAACTTTGTAAGGAATTGCTTCAGCTGTTAACCCTTTAGTTCCTCCAGGTACTACGAAACATTTGATTTTGTTATCTGCAACGTCACGAGCGAAAATTGGTAAGATATCAGCAGTAGTAGCGCCACCGATCCAACGTTTTTCACCGTTTAAGATCCATTTGTCGCCAACTTTTTCAGCTGTAGTAGCTAATCCACCAGCGATGTCAGAACCGTGATCTGGTTCAGTTAAACCGAAACAACCTTGCCATTCAAATGAGGTAATTTTTGGTCCGTAATGTTGGATTTGTTCTTCACTACCACCTAATAAGATTGTGTTATAGCATAATCCACCGTGAACAGTGTAGAATGTTGCAATTGATGCATCCATTTTCGCTAATTCAAAGTATAAGAACACGTTGTATAACTCACTTGGCTTACGAGAACCTTCGCGACCTTCAAAAAGTAATGGGCTATCCATCATACCAGTTTTTGCTACTTCAGCAAAAGCTTCAAATGGAAATTGTGCTTTTTCCCAGTATTCGTTAATAACTGGTTTTACGTGTTTTTCTAAAGCTTCACGAACAGCTTTTAACACAGTTAATTCACCATTTGTTAATCCTTCTGCATATCCAAATAAATCTGATGGGTAAAACTCTTTTAAATCTACGGGTCTTTCGTTTGTCATAATTTATCTCTCCTTATATTGTAAATCGCTTTCACAACTAAATATTAAACGTATCTTGCGACTTTTGCTACTTACTAAAAATTATGATAACTATTAGTAAAGCTTATAGATATCCCCAATAAAACGAGTGACTGACAAAAAATCCCTTATTATCAACATTTATAGTCATTTATGATTATTATCCGTCCACCTAGTCGTCAATTACCATTCTTTAAAATTAATGATTTTTAATCGATATTTCATCCATTTTTATACTTAAATTTTGATAATTTAAATACAAAGCTGTAAATCTCGAGTCACTTTTTTCATTCCACGGCTTCGGTTTTCCACAAAAATGTAAAATTGACGTGTGTTGCATCACCCACTGAATATTTTGTTTACCAAAACTTTTGGCCAAATAAGTCGTATACAAACGTGTATCGTAATTCCAAACTTCTTCAGGAATTTCAAGCGCATATTTGCCATACAAGTGATTCAAAATGTCTTGATCTGGCAACATGAGTAGTTTATTAAATTTCCCAATGACCGCTTGAATATCTGCCCAGTCAACAAGTTCACGGGCTTTCACTAGATTTATAAGCATGACTCCTGAATTATAGTAACCATGGTCGGTATCGAGGCGAATTTGATTGAATTTTGTTGTTAAATCAAGCATGCGTTTATGTGTCGCTGCTGCAAAGAGATAATCATTTAAATCAAGATTCCACAGTTCGTCTAGGGAATTAATGACTAAAATATCTGGATCTAAATACAAGACTTTAGTTATTTCTGGTGGTAATATTTGTCCAGCTAATAAGCGAAAATACATTTCTTTGGGGTAGCGTTCCACAGTAGGTGCTTCCTCCCAAATCGTGCCGTCGGCTTTAATGAAATGCATTTCCCAACCTAAATTCATAACAAAAGACGTCAATTCTTGTTGATTTCTTTCGGAAATTACTTCATGAATGAGCCATATCCGTATTTTCTGATTCGAATGTTGGTCATAAATAGAGGTTAAGGCTACTTTTAATGGTTGTAAGTAGCCTTCATCAAGTGTAAATAACAAATCCATGGGTTCAAACATTTATCTAACTCCTTAAATCTTTCAATTTACTTCTTTATTCTATCATAAAACAAAAAGAAGTGATTGAATACACTCCTTCAATCACTTCTGATGCTTAGACTTTTTTTATGAATACTTGCTGGCATTTTGAACAAGTTACCTTTATTTCGCCTCGACCCTTGGGCGCTCGTAATTGTTGTTTACAAGAAGGATTGCTGCAACGAAAATACTTATATTCTTTACGTTGTTCAAACTTTGTTTTTTGTTGTTTGAACTTCTTTTGATATTTCATTTTTAGTCGTAAATATTTTTGGTTTTCATTCGAACGCACATAAACTTTTTTAGAAAATAAACGATAATAGGCCCAGATAAACGTACCATAGGCTAGTAAGAGTAGTGGCCAAGACATTATACTGATAAAATTTCCAGCAACTAAACTAATTAAACCAATGATAATTAGCAACTTATTAAGGGAATCAAAAACCCCATAACGACCTCTCATCCATCTTTGGGCATTGATTTGTAATTTACGAAACATCTCTTTCTCCTTTGGACATAGCATTGTCCTTATCTTATCACAAGACTTCTTTGATAACGCTCGATTCACAAAAAAGTCAAATATTTTTCGAAAAAATAGCGCGCAATAACGAATTTTTGTTTTCGTTACTGCACGCTGCGGTTAATTAATTAGTCTTTTTTAGGCTCGTCTAACATTGCTTTTCTTGAAAGGTTTACACGGCCTTGACGATCAATTTCCATTACTTTAACTAAGATTTCGTCGCCTTCTTTGACAACGTCTTCTACGTTATTCACACGTTCATGTGCTAATTGAGAAATATGAACTAAGCCATCTTTTCCTTTGATTAAGTTAACGAATGCGCCAAATTTTTCAACACGGACAACTTTACCTAAGTAAACTTCGCCGACTTTCACTTCTTTAACTAATTCTTCAATGATTTGGATTGCTTTTTTGATCATATCTGCATCAGATGAAGCAATCGATACGTTACCGTCTTGATCGATATCAATCTTAACGCCTGTTTCATCAATGATTCCATTAATTGTGTCGCCACCTTTACCGATAACCACTTTGATTTTTTCAGGGTCAATTTGAATCATTTCAATTTTCGGTGCGTATGGGCTTAACTCTTCACGAGGAGCAGCAATTGTTGAAACTAATTCATCTAAGATTTCCATACGTGCTTGTTTTGCTTGCGCTAAGGCTTCACGTAAGATTTGCTCTGTAATACCTTGGATTTTTATATCCATTTGTAAAGCAGTAATTCCATCTTTTGTTCCTGCTACTTTAAAGTCCATGTCGCCTAAATGATCTTCAAGGCCTTGGATATCCGTTAAAATAGTATAATTTTCACCATCAGATACAAGTCCCATTGCAATCCCTGCGACTGGAGCTTTAATCGGCACACCAGCATCCATTAAAGCTAAGATTCCACCACAAATACTTGCTTGAGAAGAAGAACCATTTGATTCTAAAACTTCCGATACAATACGAATTGTATAAGGGAAATCCTCTTCTGAAGGAATCACTTGTGCCATTGCACGTTCACCTAAAGCACCGTGCCCTATTTCACGACGGCCTGGTGCACCTGAACGACCTGTTGAACCAACTGAGAATTGTGGGAAGTTATAATGGTGGATGAAGCGTTTTGATTCTTCCACACCTAGACCATCAATAATTTGGTGTTCGCCTAAAGGTGCTAATGTACAAGTTGATAAAGCTTGTGTTTGACCGCGAGTGAATAAACCTGAACCATGTACACGAGGTAAAAGACCCACTTCAGAGGCTAGTGAACGAATTTCATCAATCTTACGGCCATCAGGACGGATTTTATCGATGGTAATTAATTCGCGAACAACATCTTTTTCTAAGTCTTCTGCTAATTGTTTCACTGCTTTTGTTAATTGAGTTGCTTCTTCGCCTTCAAGAGCTGCAATTTTTTCTGCATACGCTTCTTTAACAATTTCTTTTACTTTTTCAATCTCTTCTTCACGTGCTAATTTTTCTTCTGTTAATACAGCTGTTTTCATTAGTTCATAATAAGCTGCGTAAACTTCTTCACGTAAAGTTTCATCGATTTGTAGTAAAGTAATTTCCATTTTTTCTTTACCGACAGCGGCTACGATTTCTTCTTGGAAAGCAACAAGTTCTTTAATTGCTTCGTGACCGAATAATAATGCACCTAACATGTCTTCTTCTGATACTTCTTTCGCACCAGATTCAACCATGTTGATTGCTTTTTTCGTACCAGCAACTGATAACTCAATGGTTGTTTTTTCTTGTTGCTCAATTGTTGGGTTTAAAACATATTCGCCATCCACTGATCCAACTTCAACTCCAGCAATTGGTCCGTCAAATGGAATATCAGAGATTGCTAACGCTAATGATGAACCAAACATCGCTGCCATCGCTGGTGAACAATCTTGTTCCACACTCATTACGATGTTTGTTACTTGAACTTCGTTACGGAAGCCTTCTGCGAACATTGGACGAATTGGACGGTCAATTAAACGAGCAGTTAATGTTGCGTCTAAACTTGGACGACCTTCACGTTTAATAAATCCTCCTGGAATTTTACCTACAGCATACATTTTTTCTTCGTAGTTAATTGTTAACGGGAAGAAGTCTGTGTCTTTTGCTTGTTTTGAAGCAACAGCTGCTGTCAAAACAACTGTGTCTCCGTAGCGTACTAAAACAGCACCATTTGCTTGTTTTGCTAATTGTCCGACTTCAACAGATAACGGGCGTCCGCCCCATGTGGTTGAAAATACTTGCTTTGTCATAGTTTCTCCTTTTCGCTGTAAGTTGTGACTGCTACTAAACAAAGGAAAAGAGTCAAAATTTTCACTATTTTCCTTTGGTTAGTAGTAAGCCAAAGCCAACTCTCACAGCTTTTTTATTTTTTGATAAATATAAAACGGTTGCCAAATACATAGTAAAAAAGTGAGATTCGTAGGAACCTCACTTTTCGTTTTGTCTTGACTAGCGACGTAATCCTAATGCTTGGATTAAATCACGGTAACGGATAACGTCTTTATTACGTAAGTAAGCTAATAAGTTACGACGGTGTCCGATTTTTTTCATCAATCCACGGTATGAATGATGATCTTTTTTGTGTGTGCGGATATGGTCATTTAAAGTATTGATATCTTCTGTTAAAACAGCGATTTGTACTTCTGGTGAACCAGTATCTCCTTCATGACGAGCAAATTGTGCCATGATTTCGTTTTTGCGTTCTTTTGAAATTGCCATTGTGTTTCCACCTCTTTCTTATAATTCACCCAGGACTGAGTAAAGCGTTGGTGACTCGCTAAACCAAGTAACAGGCGGTGCAATCTTGCACAGATATACTTTACTTTATTCTGTATTAAAATGCAAGGTTCTTGTCCAACTTCCTGATAGTTTTTTGATATAAATAAATTTTTTCTAATAATCATTAGCTGTTAGTTTATTTTCTTTGCAAAAAAAAGAAAAATTCTCTAGAATCATTTGCATCAGAGAAATGAGGTAAATATAGATGAACACAATTAGTGCACAAGATTTTCATTTGCTGCAAACTAACCAACCCATTGCTATTTTAGATATCCGTGATAAAGGAGCTTTCAACGAAGGTCATTATGAACACGCGATTTCCATACCTGTCACGAGTCTGCCAAACCGTCTCAATGAATTATCAAAGAATCAAACCTACTATATTATTAGTCACGCCGGTCGACGCGGACAAACGATGTCTCAATTTTTAGCTCAACAAGGTTATCAATCAATTGCCGTACTCGGTGGGATGAAAGCTTTGAAATCAGCATCTTAGATTCATTCAGCCTTGAACATTCTATGATCAAGGTTGTTTTTTGCCTTTTATTTTTTTATTCTAGCAAATTAAGAAAGTAAGCGTTTTGACTTAGGCAAATGTATTGAAATTCATTTCTATTTTTTATATAATTCGAATTAGAAATAAATTAAACCAATAGAGGAGACGAGTCATGTCAACATTATTAGCTGTTAAAGCACATCCATTAACTAGAGAAGATTCAAAATCAATGAAAGTTTTTTACACTTTTTTAGATAGTTATAAAAAAAGTAATCCTGAAGATGAAATCGTTGTTTTAGATTTATTCAACGAAGATTTTCCAGAGATTGACTTAGATATTTTAACTGGTTGGAACGACTTACGTTTAGGTAAAGAGTTCACGGCATTAACTGCTAGCCAACAAAAAAAAATCGCTCGCTTCAATGAATCTACTGAGCAATTTTTAGCAGCAGATAAAGTCGTTATTGGAAATGGTCTATGGAACTTAAACATCCCTACTCGCTTAAAAGCATGGATTGATACAATCAA
>DXBN01000192.1 GCA_019116505.1 Candidatus Enterococcus avicola
AAGGTGATAATCAGAGTCAAAATTAGTCCTAGGAAAAGCCCGTAATCGTCTTTAGTTAATTGTTCCCAGCCGTAACCGGCGAGCATTAAGAGTAAGAACGATAGTAAAAAGGCATAACGGAATAAAAACATATTCGGAGCATGCATCCCATGCCAGAAAAGATTCAGTGGCACGATATAAAAGCTGGCAATTAGTAGCACCAATAAAACGAGCGACAGCAGTTTATCTTTTAAGACGATGCGTTTTGAAACAAAATATAAAAGCACAAAGACCAAAGGTAAAACACCGGCATAAATAAAGGGAATCGAGCCATATTTGGTCGTATCATACACACCAATCATATTCTTAATGAAGAAATCGAGTGCACCCGTTGCTTCCGTTTTAAATTTGGTGATCTCAGTTAAGGCTTCACCGTTTGAACGCAAATCAAGAAACATCGGTAAGATCATGACCATCGATGCGCCACCGGCTAACAGTGACGTGCCAAGGTAAGGTAAGATTTGTTTTTTCCCTGTTTGCCATTGTCCGAAGACACGTAAAAAGAAGTACAAGAAAGAAAAGACACCAATCATAAAGCCCATGTAATAATTGGATAAAAAGAGCAACAAGTAACTGACGAATAAGAGAACCGGTTTTTGTTTTTCCAGTAAACGATTAATCCCCCAAATCACGAGTGGAAGATAGATGAATGCATCGAGCCACATCACCAGTTCAGAGTGGGCCGTCACAAACGACATCAGCGCATAACAGACCGCTAAAGCGACATGATTCCAACGCCCAATTTTGAAGGTATGCTTGGCATAAAACCAAAAGGCTAACCCAGCACTTCCAATTTTAAGCAGAGTAATCAGATAGAGCGCATCGGGCATCCATTGATTTGGAAAAAGTAGGACAATCGGTGTAAAGAAACCACCTAAATAGTACGAGATCAATGCCCAATAATTCAGTCCAAGCGATGCATTCCAAGTGTAAAAGAAACTTTGCTTACCGAGCATCGCATTGCGAAAACTCGCATGGAAATTCGAAAACTGGGAAAAAGCATCACTCGCTAGCACACTCCGACTACTCCCAGGATAAATCCCCATCGTTAAATAAATCAATGCCATAATCCCAAAAGGAATTAAAAAACTCGCCAGTAAATAGCGTTTATTTTCTTTGATAAATGGTCGAATCTGTTGCAAAAAAAGACCTCCTTTAAATCGATATTTGTCTTGTCACTATTTTACCATATACGAAAGCAAAGGAAGCGAATGAAATAAAAAAATTGCTTCGGTTTATACTCTTGCACGATGATTGTTTTAAGAATCATTTGTATCAGAAGTCAATGTTTTGTTTAAGATTCAAAAAGGAGACAACGATTGTGCTGAACCTTTAACTCCTTGTGATAAATCACTCAAAATAGCATTCACTAGAAGAGTATGTGATAATAAGAAGCATGTAAAAGTAAGAGGAAAGAAGTGATGAAAATGAAGAGTAGAGCAGCGGTAGCATTTGGTCCTGGTGAACCACTAAAAATTGTTGAAATTGATGTGGAGGAGCCAAAAGCCAATGAAGTTTTAGTTAAAATACTTTATACTTCGGTTTGTCATACGGATGCCTTCACGTTATCAGGCGATGATGCAGAGGGTGTTTTCCCAGCAGTCTTAGGACACGAAGGCGCAGGTGTCGTGGTTTCTGTCGGTGAAGGAGTTACGTTAGTACAACCAGGAGATCATGTGATTCCATTGTACACGGCAGAATGTGGCGCGTGTAAATTCTGTTTATCAGGTAAAACCAACTTATGTAGTGCGGTGAGAGAGACTCAAGGAAAAGGGCTGATGCCAGATGGAACGACCCGTTTTTCTTATAATGGCGAACCGATTTATCATTATATGGGTACGAGTACATTTAGTGAATATACGGTTGTTCCAGAAATTTCTTTAGTAAAAGTCGATCCAGAAGCACCATTGGATAAGGTTTGTTTATTTGGTTGTGGTGTCACAACAGGAATTGGCGCCGTCCATAATACGGCAAAAGTGGAAGAGGGGGCAGTTGCGGCCGTTTTTGGTTTAGGAGCGATTGGCTTAGCAGCGATTCAAGGATTAGTCCAAGCCAAAGCAAAACGCATTTTGGCGATTGATGTGAACGAAGACAAGTTTGAACTAGCCAAAAAAATGGGTGCGACCGACTTTATTAATCCAACGAAATTTGAAAAACCGATTCAAGAAGTCATTGTAGAAATGACGGATGGCGGCGTTGATTATAGTTTTGAATGTATCGGTAATGTCGATGTTATGCGATCTGCCTTAGAATGCTGCCACAAAGGATGGGGCGAAAGTATTATTATTGGTGTTGCAGGGGCAGGAAAAGAAATTAGTACACGCCCATTCCAATTAGTCACTGGCCGTGTTTGGCGCGGGTCGGCTTTTGGTGGAGTTAAAGGGCGAACAGAATTACCAGGAATGATTGCCGATTATATGGCGGACAAGATTGACTTGGATTCTTTTATTACCCATCATTTGAATTTTTCTGATATCAATGAAGCATTTGATTTACTACACAAAGGCGAATCCATTCGAACAATTTTAACTTATGAGGAGTGAGGAAATGACTGTCGAATTACTTGAAACAGCGTTGGCTTTTGGTGGTGAGCAACGCAAATACCGTCATGATTCAAACGTTTTACAGTGTGCGATGACCTTTAGTCTGTATTTACCGTCCAACTCAGAAAACAAAGAGCTACCACTTCTTTGGTGGCTTTCAGGGTTGACTTGTACGGATGATAATTTCAGCCAAAAAAGTGGTTTCCAACGTTTAGCTGAAAAGTATCAGATGGCGGTTGTTATCCCTGATACGTCCCCACGTGGCGAAGAGGTAGCCGATGATGCTAATTGGGACTTAGGACAAGGTGCCGGATTTTATGTCGATGCGACAGAAATGCCCTGGGCCAAAAATTATCAAATGTATACCTATCTTACACAAGAATTAACCGAAATTGTTAAACAGTTGCTGCCTCATTTCTCAGGAAAAGAAAGCATTATGGGACACTCGATGGGTGGACACGGTGCATTCGTTCTGGGTCTCAAAAACGCTGCAAGGTTTCAATCCATCTCGGCTTTTGCACCGATTTTAAATCCAATGCAAGTGCCTTGGGGAAAAAAAGCGTTGACCGCTTATTTGGGAGACAATCAAGCAACTTGGAAAAACTGGGATGCTTCCGAATTAATCAAGACAGCCCCACAAGTACCGATTCTCATCATGCAAGGAGAAGCAGATGGTTTCTATGAGACACAATTAAAAGAAACAACTTTCTTAGCCAATGCGCTTGAAAATAATCGAAAAGTCGGTTATCAAAAATTCGCTGGATACGATCACAGTTATTTCTTTATTTCGACCTTTTTAGAAGAACATTTTTCATTTCATGCCAAATATTTAAAATAAGAAAAAATCTACTTGATTGTTTTTATGAACAGTCAGGTAGATTTTTTTGGTGTAATTTACTATTGTATGATAGAAGTACTCAAAGAAAAAAACGATCATGAGGGGATAGTTTTTAGTTAATAAATTTTGCAGCAAAAGAGGACAATTCATCGGCATAGCTCGTTTCGCCTGTGTACTGAAAAGTTCCAATTACTTGATTAATTTGTTGAATTCCGTGTTCAGATTGATTATCAACTACTAGTAAAATTCCTTTAAAATAGTGGATTAGCAATCGTGAGTTCATATGTTCAACGGTTGTTTTTTTCTCTAAATGAAGGATAAGTTTTTTTGCATAAAAATAATTGCCGCGTTTCAAAAAAATAAAAATAGCATTTGCTTTTAATTTATGATGGATATCAGTAATGGATGCAATGGCATCTTTTTTATCGAGACTCTTAATCATGGTGTAAATAAAATCGTCATCATAATGAAACAATGTATTTGAAAATAAAGCATATTCAAAACGTCCCCAGTTTTCAATCGTAGAAAAGTGAGATAAGAGTCGATTTGAAATGTCTGTAATTTCTTCGTCAGTTAAAGAAAAGAGATTTTTATTCTCTAGGACGAGTGCATATTGAGCATATAAATGATAGTAGTAAAAGTCATTTGTATCTTCATATAAAGATAGGCAATAAGAAAGTTTCTGTTGAACCTTTTCATAATTTTGGTGGTAATAATTATTGTATAAATCTTGTGAAAGCTCCTTTTTAGGTGTTAATTTTTGTTGATTCAAGAGAAATTGGAACTCATCAAGTGTAATATTCATTCTATCAAGATACTGTTCTAAAAGATGAAAGGCGATTCTTGTGCCATTCGTTTCAAAGGAAGACAAAGTAGTTCGTTGAGAAATTCCTTCAACTAATTGACGTTGAGAAATATGACGTTCTTCTCTTAATTGTTTTAAAAGTTTTGCAATTTCAATAATAAACAGCTCCTTTTAATATTAGTGACGAAAAACTAGACCAAAAAAACAAAAATAGGTTGCTTAATACTATGATGAGTTTAACACAAACAAATATAAATAAAAATATTATTTGGGAAGAGGTGAGCAGTTTGTATTTTGATTGGATTTTACTAAATGAAGATCCCTGGGATATTTCTGGCACTGGATTAGGAATATAATTGAACTAATTATTTTTTGTAGAAACTAGTATTAGTACAGATTAATTTTTCAAATACCTGTCTATAAAAAGATAAAGTCCGTATAATTGTGTAAAAGTAAAAAGGCCATATAACAGTCCTTTTACGGTACAATGTTTTTAACGACAAAAACATACCCAGGAGGACTTTTACATGACCCAAGTACATTTTACACTGAAAAG
>DXBN01000193.1 GCA_019116505.1 Candidatus Enterococcus avicola
TTTGCGACTTTCTCTGCACACAAATTTCATGGGCCAAGAGGGGTTGGCTTTATTTTTTGGCGTCATGGCCGTAAATTAGCCCCACTTCTAACTGGTGGCGGTCAAGAAAATAATGAAAGAAGTAGTACCGAAAATCTGGCAGGAATTGTTGCTATGGCTCGTA
Organism: Candidatus Enterococcus avicola; assembly: GCA_019116505.1. Classification (GTDB taxonomy): domain Bacteria; phylum Bacillota; class Bacilli; order Lactobacillales; family Enterococcaceae; genus Enterococcus_I; species Enterococcus_I eurekensis. The sequence goes on from DXBN01000193.1 coordinate 164, forward strand.
GTTTACGCTTAACATTAGAAAAGAAAGCCGAAGCACCAAATAAAGTTGAACAATTAAAGGACGCCTTGTTAGATGCTTTATCACAGTATGAAAAAGTTACGATTTTTTCTCAAAAAGAAAATTTTGCGCCGCATATTTTATGTTTTGGGTTAAAGGGAATTCGTGGTGAAGTTTTGGTTCATGCTTTTGAAGAAAAAGCGATTTACTTGTCGACGACGAGTGCTTGTTCAAGTAAAAAGCAACAAGTTCGGGGAACACTGGCTGCAATGAACGTTCCGAATGACCTTGCGACGACAGCGGTTCGGATTAGTTTGGATCAAAGCAATACGATGGTGGAAGTTGAACAATTCTTAACAGTCTTCAATCAGTTATATCAAAAATTCTCAAAAATCAATTAAGTAGCAAGCTTGTGAAATATACAGAAATTATGGTTCGATATGGTGAACTTTCAACCAAAGGAAAAAATAGAAATACGTTTATTAACCGTTTGGCATCCAATGTAAAGAAAAGCTTAGTCGATTTCCCAAACGTCAAAGTTAAAGCAGAAAGAGATCGCATGCATTTGCTGTTAAATGGAGAAGATAGTACTAAAATCATTCCATTATTAACAAAAGTTTTTGGGATTCAAAATTTTTCTCCGAGTATTCGTGTAGAAAAAGATATCGAAGTAATTAAAGAAATGGCACAAACAATTATGCGCGAAATTTATACGGGAGAAGAAACGTTTAAAATTACAGCCAAACGTAGTGATCATGATTTTATTCAAGACAGTAACGAATTAAACTTAACGCTAGGTAACGCCATATTTGATATTTTCCCCAATATTAAAGTGAAAATGAAACAGCCTGATATTAATTTACGTTTAGAGATTCGTATGGATGGTGCTTATTTATCCTATGAAACAGTTCAAGGCGCAGGTGGTTTACCAGTCGGAACAGCGGGCAAGGGTATGTTGATGCTTTCTGGCGGGATTGATTCACCGGTTGCAGGCTACTATGCGATGAAGCGTGGAGTAGAAATAGAAGCCGTTCACTTTGCTAGTCCACCATATACGAGTGAACAAGCTTTACAAAAAGCCAAAGATTTAACGAAAAAACTAACACCTTATGTTGGAAGTATCCAATTTATTGAAGTGCCTTTTACAGAGATTCAAGAAGAAATCAAAAATCACGTGCCTCAAGGTTACTGGATGACGATTACGCGTCGTATGATGATGCGTCTAACAGATTTGATTCGTGAAAAGCGTAAAGGTTTAATTATTGTTAATGGTGAGTCGCTTGGACAAGTTGCTTCACAAACGCTACATAGTATGGTGGCGATTAATGAAGTGACAACAACCCCAATTATTCGGCCAGTTTCAACGATGGATAAGTTAGAGATTATTGAAGTTGCGCAAAAAATTGATACATTTGAACTATCGATTTTACCATTTGAAGATTGTTGTACAATTTTTGCCCCACCACAACCAAAAACACGCCCGCGTTTAGATAAAGTCCATCAATATGAAGAACGTTTAGATATTGATGGAATGCTGACACGTGCAATGGAAGCATTAAAGATTACAGAAATTTCAGCGAGCCAAGTGGAAGACGATTTTTCTGATTTACTTTAATGGAAGAGCGTCATTCGCAGGATTAAAAAATCTCACCTGACTGAACAAGCTTAAGGATGTAAAAGCTTGAGCTTGCATAGTCAGGTGTTTTGTTTTGTGAAAAAACAAACAAAAAGTGGTTGCAGAATGATTTTGTTCATGTTATCATGTGAATATATGAACAAAGGGAGTGGAGTACGTGGAACCAAAAGAACTTAAAAAGTTGCCTAAAGCAACAGCTAAACGTTTACCACTATATCTACGAAATCTGAAAATACTTGAGTCAAATAATGTGACGAGAATCAAATCACGTGAATTTGCTGAAATTACCCAAGTACCTTCAGCAACCATCCGTCGAGATTTTTCTTATTTAGGCGAATTAGGTCGTAGTGGATATGGGTATGAAGTGCCTTTTTTAATTGAAGTTTTTAGTGAATTATTGGCAACCGATGAGAAGAAACGAATCGCTTTAATTGGTATGGGAAATCTAGGGAAAGCTTTACTAAACAATAATTTTAGAAGAAATGAAAATTTAAAAATTACATGCGTGTTTGATAATGACCCGGAATTAATTGGCACCTATTATCAAGGTTACTATGTGCATGGAATGGACGAATTGAAAGAAGTCGTTCAAGAACATAACATTACCGTAGCGATAACAACTGTACCAAGTCATAGTTCACAAGAATCAGTCGATGTGATCGTTGAAGGGGGCATTACTGCTATTTTGAATTTTGCACCTGATCGTGTAATCGTACCTTCAAACGTAAATATTCGTTACATTGATTTAACAACGGAACTATTAACCTTAATTTTCTTTGATAATGAATACCACTATAGACCTTCAGCGTTTCTAACGGGTATTTAATTGACAATCAAAAAACTTCATTGTAAAATGTAGCAAGACGTTGAACAAGAGGAGTAACTAATCAGCTTTGTTTCAAGAGAGAAAGTTCATGGTGGAAGACTTTCAACGAGGATTAGTGAAGGTAGCTTGGGAGTTTTTTGGTTTGAAGAGGAGTAAAATCAAACGAGTCGTGATCGTTAACTCACGCTATGAGAGGTAGAGTCAATCTACAATTTAGGTGGTACCGCGTATTTACGTCCTAAGATGTGTAAAGCATCTTAGGGCTTTTTTTATTGGATTTAGGAGGATGAGAAAATGACTAAGAAAGAACTATCAACGAAGTATCAACCGCAAGAAGTTGAAGCTGGTCGTTATGAGGCTTGGTTAGAAAAAGATTTATTTAAACCAAGTGGCAACAAAGAAGCAAAACCATATTCAATCGTAATTCCACCGCCAAACGTGACTGGTAAACTACATTTAGGTCATGCCTGGGATACGGCATTACAAGATATTATTATTCGCCAAAAACGGATGCAAGGTTACGATACATTATGGTTACCAGGAATGGACCATGCGGGAATTGCGACACAAGCCAAAGTAGAAGAAAAATTAAGAGAACAAGGGATTAGTCGTTATGACCTTGGTCGCGAAAAATTTGTCGAAGAAGTATGGAGCTGGAAAGAAGAGTACGCTGGACATATTCGTGAACAGTGGGCAAAATTAGGTTTATCACTCGACTATAGCCGCGAACGTTTTACACTAGATGACGGTTTATCAGAAGCGGTTCGTAAAGTATTTGTAACATTGTACGAAAAAGAATTAATCTACCGTGGTGAATATATCATTAACTGGGATCCTCAAGCTAAAACAGCCCTGTCTGATATTGAAGTGATTCATAAAGACATTGAAGGCGCGTTTTATCATATGTCGTATCCACTAGCAGATGGTTATGGTGTGGTTAAAATTGCGACAACTCGTCCAGAAACCATGTTAGGGGATACCGCAGTTGCTGTGCATCCAGAAGATGAGCGCTATAAAGATTTAATTGGTAAAATGGTTGT
>DXBN01000194.1 GCA_019116505.1 Candidatus Enterococcus avicola
GCTTTTCAGTGTAAAATGTACTTGGGTCATGTAAAAGTCCTCCTGGGTATGTTTTTGTCGTTAAAAACATTGTACCGTAAAAGGACCGTTATATGGCCTTTTTACTTTTACACAATTATACGGACTTTATCGAACGGTTAAGTTAATAGAATAAATGATAATATATCGATCGACTATTTATAGGTATTCTCCGAGAAAGTAATCCTCTTTTTGTATTAATCAATTTTAAATTAAAGTAAGACAAATAAAGAAGAGAGGGATGGTCCGCTAGATTACCCCTCAGTCGAAATAAAATAAGAACATTAATAGCTATACATAGTGAATAATTAATTTTACAAATGAAACAAGTTTTTGAAATTCTTTTACCAAAGAAATGAAACTTTTCGACTATTTTTCGTCTCTAATATAATAGACACTAATAAATAAAAGGGAGGTTGTAAGTTGTTAAATGATTTATTGTTGATTAAGCGAGCGAAGTCTGGTAGCAATGAAGCCTTTGTTCACTTGATGAAGAAAAATGAAAAATATTTATATAATATGGCACGGAAATTTTTAAATAATGAAGAAGACATTGCGGATTGTCTCCAAGAAACTCAGAAGAATTAACAGAAAACGAACGACTCCAGCTTCGAATTAAAGAATTGGAAACGCGGAATCAGTTCTTAGAAATGGAAAGTGATTTCGCAAAAAAGTTACAAGAAATCAGAAGCAGGCCTCGTCATTAACACTCGTTAAGTACGCATCTGAATTTCAATCAATCAAAGAGTTACACGAGGAGAAAAATTATCCTATCTCACAGTTATGCAAACTTGGAGGGGTTAGCCGCTCAGGTTATTATAAATGGTTAAAATGGAAACCTTCGGTTGTCGAACAAGAAAGTAACCAACTGGCAAAACAAATCTATCAACATTGGATTAAAAGAGAGAAAGTTTTAGGTTATCGTCAAATGAGAACTCAACTCAATCGGAAACTAAAAAAAACTTACAATAAAAAACGTTTCTATCGCTTAATGAAAGCTTTAGGCATTCGTTCAATCATTCGTAAAAAACGACCAAGTTATCTTAAAGTACTCGAACTCCATACGGCAGAAAATCTCTTAAACCGAAACTTTTCAGCAACAGCACCGAATCAAAAATGGTCGACAGATGTAACAGAATTGAGATATGGAAATGGCCGTAAGGCTTATTTAAGTGCGATTATTGATATGTATGACAACTCGATTGTTTCTTATTTTGTAGGTCTTTCTAATGATAACATGCTCGTTATGGAAACGATTCATCGAGCAATGAAAAAGAATCCGAAAGCATGTCCCATCATTCAAAGTGATCGGGGATATCAATATACATCCCATGAGTACAAACGATTAAGTGAGAAATATCATTTCACTAAGAGCATGTCCCGTGCGGGGCGCTGTTTGGATAACCAACCAATAGAGCGCTTCTGGGGAACTTATAAAGCTGAAAGTTTTTATATAAAGAAATTAGATAGCTATGAAGATGTCTGTAACGATGTTTCCCGCTATATCCGCTACTACAATAACTATCGTTACGTCGAATCATTAAACAATTACTCACCAAATGAGTATCGAAAATTAACGGCATAAAAAACGCAATCTCACGATGAAAAATTGCGTAATCTAAAATATTTGTTTTTAACATTGTCTACTTGACAGGGAGCACTTCACAAACACTACCACAGGTTCTTTGTATCGATGAATTTAAATCCATGAAATCTTGCGAAGGGGCAATGAGCTTTATTTGTGTTGATGGAACAAATAACCGTTTGTTTGAGGTCCTAGAAGACCGTAGACTTGGCAAACTCGTGCAATACTTTATGCGCTTTCCTAGAAAATCTTGTCTGGGTGTGCGTTATTTAGTGATGGATATGAATGCGAGCTACCATCAATTGATCAAACTGGTCTTTCCAAATGCCCAAATTGTAACTAATCGTTTTCATATTGTCCAACAGATTACCCGTTCGTTGAACCAACTACGAATTAAAAAAATGAATAGTTTTAATACTTCTAACCCTGAAGATAAGAAAAAATACCGTCGATTAAAACGTTATTGGAAGCTGATTCTCAAAGATTCGGATTCTCTAGATAATCGACAACCTGCCTATCATGCCATGTTCAAGCGCTATCTCTATACACAAGATATTATTGATGAACTTTTAAGCTATGACGCTCAGTTAAAGCTTGCTTATGAAGCAGTTCAACTGCTCCACTATTATCGAAAAAAGAAGGACACAGATGGGTTTTTCTCCACGATTCAAATGCTAGATAAGGCTCTTCCACAATGGTTCAGAAAGAAATTATGTTTCTTAAAGAAGTACAAACAAGGGATTCAAAATGCATTTGAACTCTGTTATTCAAATGGAGTCACTGAAGGATTGAATAACAAAATTAAATTAATCAAGCGCGTCTCCTATGGCTATCGAAACTTCTATCATTTAAGAGATCGAATTTATATCATTCAAGGATTCATTTTTGCCCCGTCTGAAGCAATTTGAATAACTGACAAACAATTCAAAGACAACACTAGCGAACCGGAGAAAAATGCCTTGTGCTAGCTGCGCCAAAAGACGAAATGTGAATTACTCTAGGTTGGTGCTTTAGCACCTAACTAGAGTTTGAAGCTTTTGAGTTGAGAGACCGTGGCTCGAAACGGTCTCGCAGCTTCTGCCCACAAGGCGATTTTTCGCAGGGGAGCGGGAGGCTCCGCCCCTCTTTTAAGCACAAATAAAAAACCGATAGAGAAAAAAACCTCTACCGATTCTGACTATTATTTTCACTCATTTTGGGTCCATCAACACCATTTTTATACGAAAGCTTCACTCCTCCGATAAATACTAAAAAAAAACAAAAAAACACCCACCCGGTAAAATTTAAGGGTAAAAAAAATAAAAAGGGATTATTTTATTCTTTATAAACTTCATTTCTCGAGATCATATAGTAAATAATTCTTGTAATAAGATGGACAACAGCTACAGTTGCTCGTTTCCCTCCTCTGTTCCGACTAATTCTTTGATAGTAATTTTTGAACCTTGGATAGTTCGATCTAGAAGCGGCGTAAGCACATTGGCATAAAATTTTCTTTGCGTATGAATTTCCTTTTGAAATTTTTGTAGAGTGCCGTTTTCCAGCACTTTCATTATTTCCTGGGCATAGTCCAACCCACGAGGCTAATTTTTCCGCAGAAGAAAATTGATTCATATCAATACCAAATTCGGAAATAATTACAGCAGCGGAGTCCTTACTAATTCCTGGAATAGTTAATAAATTATCAGCGTATTGTTGATAAGGAAGTAAATATTCTGATATTTTATTTTCTAAGTCCTCTATTTTGCTATTATATATATCAATCACATCTAAAACTTGTTTTAGCAAGAATCTATGGTGACTTCTGAAAAAACCAGTAAGCCCTTCAATTAATTCCGGTACTTTAAATTTTAGAGAAGTATAAACTACTTCTTCAACTCTTTTTGCAGTAATTTTTTCTTCATTAATTAATAAGTTCAATAAATTTCTTCCAGATAATCCAAATATATCTGTCATATAGGAAGTGATTTTAATTACGGCAGTTTGCAAAATTTTATGGGCACGATTTTTTTCTCTATTTCGAGATTCAATCCACATCTTTCTTAAACGCGTGAGGTCGCGTAAGTCTTGTATAGGTTCCTCTGGAACAAAACTTTTAGGAATCAAGTCGACTCGTAACAACTTAGCAATCCAATAGGCATCTTTTTTATCAGTCTTTTGTCCAGGAATATTTTTAATTTTATAAGGGTTAGCAAGAACCAAATCGCAATTACCTTGAAGGATATGCCAAATGGGTTTCCAATAAATTCCTGTACTTTCCATAGCAACAATATCACAATCAAACTCAGATAACCATTCATGTAGAGCTAAGAGCCCTTTAGTAGTAGTCTCAAATTTTTTTAAATATTTTTTTGGCCGGATGGAACTTAAAGGCCCCTTCAAGACACAAGCAACCACATTATTTTGATGGACATCTAAACCAGCGCAGCATTCATAAATAATTTCCATAAAAAATACACTCCTTTCAAAAAAATGGGAAAGGAGTGCTCTATTTCATAAATAATCAAATTTTTATACACATGCTCTTTGGCAATATTTCAGGGTTCTCGAGAAATAAAGCAAGCCAGTTTGACGATCGGCATAAATTTCTTTTCCAAAATGGTGGCGGCTTTTTTCCTTTCCACTATCATTATACCACAGATTGCTTTCATCCTTCAGGGTGAATGAACTGGTGAATTCATGCATGTTTGACACAGAGCCTTTTAACTGGAAAGTTCATATGTTTCTATTTTTTTCTAAAAAAATAGATGTGAACGAATTTCTTCATCCACATCAAAAATTATACAGCCCTTAAAAAAAGAGGGGTTCTTTCTGATAATTAATTACCAACTAGCCTTTTTAACACCAGGGATGACCCCAGCATAAGCGAGTTCACGGAAAGTAATTCGTGACATGCCGAATTTACGCATATAACCACGAGGGCGGTCATCGACTTGATCGCGATTTTTTAAACGATTCGGGTGACTATCTTTGGGTAATTTTGCTAATGCTTCGTAATTTTTTTCAGCTTTTAGCGTTTGACGTAGCTCCGTATATTGGGCAACGAGTGCTTGTTGTTTTTGTGCTTTGACAATTTTTGATTTTTTGGCCATAGCCGGATACTTCCTTTTGATTTTTTTGAAATGAATGGTCGTAGTATAACAATGAGCGTTTTAAAGCCTCAAGGAGAAGAACTTGTGAATAAAAGACAAAGAGAGGCAAGAAGTGTTGTTTTTTATTAAACCAATGGTACAATGACAGAACATGAAATGAAGGATAATTATGATGAAAATAATTAATTATGAAGAGCGCTATCAAAAAGAAGTACTACAACTAATTAAAGAGATCATCCAGACGATAAATCGAAAAGATTATACGTTAGAGCAAGTTCGAATCTGGTCGATGATTGACGAAGAGCGTTGGATTAAATCAGCTCGCAAAAAAGTTGGAAAAATTGCTGTGATCAATCAACAAATTGTCGGTTATGGCGATATTGCAATAAATGGCTATATTGATTATTTATATGTTCATAAAGATTATCAGGGCATCGGAATTGCTAAGGATCTTTTAATGGCACTAGAAAATATACATCCAGATAAAAAACTAACGGTTGCGGCTTCAATTACGGCACGTCCCTTCTTTGAAAGTCAGGGTTATCAAGTTATTAAACAAAATCAAGTCTTTATCAAAGAAGTTCCTTTTGTTAATTTTTCGATGGAAAAATTAACAAATTATACAACTTGAGCATATTAATTGAATATGGTTCGAATTCGTACTAATATACAAATATAAAGAAACGGAGGAAACATTATGTTAAAGACAACAGGGATTCATCATATTTCATCAATCGTAGGTCACGCACAACGTAACGCGGACTTTTATGCAGGCTTTTTAGGATTACGTTTAGTCAAAAAAACACTAAATTTTGACGATAAAGAAAATTACCATCTATACTATGGAAATACTGATGCAAGCACTGGCTTAGTAACAACTTTCCCTTGGACAGACGCTGTAGAAGGCAGAATTGGCGATGGACAAGTTGGGGTTGCGAGCTACGCAATTGCGCCTGATAGTTTTGACTTTTGGCGAGACCGTTTTGCACAGTTTGAAATTCCGTTTTTCGAGTATACTCGTTTTAATAAACGTCGGATTGGTTTTAGAGATCCAGACGGTTTAGAGTTAGAATTTATCGAAGGTGATTACAATACCGATATGTCTTGGGAGTATAATGGTGTGACAAAAAAAGATGCCTTTATTGGTATTCATAATGCCGCACTTTACTCAGGAGAACCTGAAAAAACATTAAAATTATTAACCGATGTAATGGGTTATGAAAAAGTGGACGAGGATGAAGAATTTATCCAATTAAAAGTCAACGATGATCTAGGTGGCGTGATTGAAATGAATAAAAAAACACGCGGACGAGGCAGAATGGGGATTGGAGCTGTTCACCATATCGCTTTTAAAGTCACAGCCGATGACATTCATGATTGGCGTGAAAAATTAATTAAAGCTGGTTACCAACCAACTGAAGTGAAAGATAGAAAATACTTCCAAGCATTATACTTTAGAGAAAAAGGCGGTATTTTAATTGAGTTATCAACACTTGGACCAGGTGCGACAGTGGATGAAACAGTTGAAGAATTAGGTAAAAACTTATTAATTCCACCACATTTTGTCGATCAAACAGAAGAAATCATAGCAAACTTGATGCCTGTAGAAGTAGAACCAATTACTAAAATGCGTGAATATGGTTATCGCGATCGCTACGAGTATGATGTCTTACAAAAAAAGGCTGAGATCAAAGAAAAAATTGATCAATTAAAAGCAATTAAAGAAGAACGTGAACTGACTCAAGAAGAAGAACGCGATTTAAATCTTCTACGTCATCAATTAGTGAAAACAAAGTAAAGGAGTCGTCTTATGAGACATATTCATATACCAGGAAAAAATAATCATGCAATCGTGTTATTACACGGTACAGGCGGTAGTGCCTCTAGTCTATTTGAAATTGGACAAAAAATTGATCCACAAGCAGCATTAATTGGCTTTCAAGGTGAAGTTGAAGAACAAGGAATGGCTCGATACTTTGCTCGTTATAGCGATGGTAGTTTTGATTTAAGAAGCTTGGCTAGTGCGACTTACGATTTTAAGGACACCTTAGAAAAAACGATTAAACATTACGGATTGGAAGATTTTACCATTACGGTTGTTGGTTATTCAAATGGCGCGAACTTAGCAGTCAATGTTTTTAAAGAATTTGAAAATATGCCGATTAATCATGCGCTCTTGTTCCACCCATCACCAGTCCGTTCAGAAATTCCATTTAAACAACAAGAGGGTTTAAGAATGTTGATTACAAGTGGTGACAACGATCCATATATTACAATCGATCAATTCAATCAATTACACAAACAATTAAAAGCTGCAAATATACAAGTCGAAACGTTGGTTCATCACTATGGACACCAACTTACTTATGAAGAAATCGATAAAGCAAAAGAATTGATTGAAGAATAGAAAAAATAAAGTCCCTTGAGAAAATAGTTTCTCAAAGGGACTTTATTTTTTATTTATTAATTAAGCTTGTTCCAGTCATTTCAACTGGTTTTTCAACGTCTAATAGGTCAAGCATTGTTGGTGCTAAATCTGATAATGCGCCACCTTCACGTAATGTCACTTCATTTTTTGTCACAATTACTGGAACTGGGACAGTTGTATGAGCGGTATGTGGTTGACCGTTTTCGTCAATTAATGTTTCTGAGTTACCGTGATCGGCTGTGATGATTGCATAACCACCACGAGCTAAAATGGCATCAACAACGCGACCTAAGCCTTCATCGACTGCTTCAATCGCTTTGATTGTTGGTTCAACCATTCCTGAGTGACCAACCATGTCTGGATTTGCATAGTTTAAGATGATTGCTTCGTGGTTACCTGCTTCGATATCGGCTACTAGAGCATCAGTGACTTCATAAGCGCTCATTTCAGGTTGTAAATCGTAAGTTGCTACTTTTGGTGAAGGGATTAAAATACGATCTTCTCCAGGGAATTCATCGTTACGTCCACCGTTCATGAAGAAAGTAACGTGTGGGTATTTTTCTGTTTCAGCAATACGTAATTGTTTTAAACCAGCGTTTGATAAAACTTCACCAATCACGTTTTTCATTTCAGTTGGTTCAAAAGCAGTAGTTGCGACGATTGTTGGTGAGTAGAAAGTCATTGTCACTAACTCGATGTCTTTTTTCGCACCACGATCAAAGTGTGCCCATTGATCTTGAGTTAATGCTTGAGATAATTGGATTGCACGGTCAGGACGGAAGTTAGCGAAAATGATGCCATCGTTATCTTCAATTGTTGCAACTGGTTGACCAGCTTTTTCGATCGCAACAGGTTCGATGAATTCGTCGTAAACTTCTTTTGCGTAACTTGCTTCTACAACTTCAAGTGCTGAAGCTGCACGCGGGCCTTGTCCATGAACAATAGTGTTATACGCTTGTTCAACACGTTCCCAACGAGTGTCACGGTCCATTGCATAAAAACGACCAGAAATTGAAGCAATTTCCCCGAAGTTTAATTCAGCTAAAGCGGCTTCTAATTGTTCAACGTAACCTTTACCAGATGTTGGTGAAACGTCACGTCCATCCATAAAGACGTGTAGGAAAACATTTTTCAAGCCTTTTTCTTTTGCAACACGAACGGTTTCAATAATATGGCTAATGTGACTGTGAACACCACCGTCAGATAGTAAGCCAAAAATGTGTAATTTTGAGTCTTTTTCTTTTACATGGTCCATTACTTGATTAATTGCAGGATTTTTTTCAAATTCATTATCCATAATTGCTTTGTCGATACGTGTTAAACTTTGGTAAACGGTACGACCAGCACCAATATTTGTATGACCAACTTCTGAGTTACCCATTTGACCAGCTGGTAGACCGACATCTAAGCCAGAAGCTTTTAATTGTGTGTGGGGGTATTGGTTGTAGTAACGATCAAAATTTGGTTTGTGAGCAAGTGCAACAGCATTTCCGACAGTTTCATTTCGTAAACCAAAACCGTCTAAGATAATTAGAGCAACAGGTACATGTTTCGTCATGGAATATCCTCCTAAATTTAAATGAAAATTTTCATTATGTCATGAAACAACATCATATTAATAATAGCACTTTCTTTTGTTTTTTTCTAGGTTTTGCTAAAAAGAGTTAAGAAGTTTTTAAATCAGAAATTTCAGCGAAAATCATTGATTTGACACGATTGCAACCACCAGTTGACAACTTGCCTAGTGGGCTTTCTTGTAGCAATCGCTAGAATCATTGTATACTCATAGTGAAAAGGGAAAGAATTCTTTCATAAATGATGAAAAGGAGTGATAAAAATGTTAGGGGACAAGATTATTACCTTACGAAAAAAGGCTGGCTGGACACAAGAAGATTTTGCTAATCAACTAAACGTTTCTCGTCAATCAGTATCGAAGTGGGAAAGTGGCCAATCCATTCCAGATGTGGATAAAATTATTCAGATGAGTGAAATTTTTGGGGTGAGTATCGATTATTTATTAAAAGGGGAAGCAACGGAAACAAACGAGGAAATTGTTGTCGATCAAGAGTTTAAGAATACACGGTGGGTTTCATTAGAAGAAGCCAATGACTATTTACAAAAATCAGAAGCGGCAGGTGGGAAGATAGCGTTAGGTGTCTTTCTTTGTATCTTATCACCTGCATTTTTAATGTTTGCTCTAGCAAATGGTGCCAATCAATGGTTTGCTTTGGCACAAGAAGTATCATTA
>DXBN01000195.1 GCA_019116505.1 Candidatus Enterococcus avicola
AATCAACAAGACCCAAACTTTCAGCTTTTTTGATGATGCTGGAAACTGTATTTCTAGAATTACCAACACTGGTACTGATGGTTCGTTGGGATATGCCATTAAAATGCATTTCCAATATTTTTCGATATCGAATCATTAAAAATAGACCTCCTATATAATTTTTTATGCCTACGGCATGAGGTAAATTATACAGAAAGTCTTATTTTAGAATAAATTTATTTAGATGGCCTTTTTATTCGCACTCGATGGCTCAAAACTCCGCAACAACTGGCTTATTTCTCCGCACAGGTGGCTCAAATGAAATGCAATACTCACCCAATTGAGTAAAACTCAAAATATAAAGTGAGATGTAAATCTTTTGATATTGAGACACAATAGAAATTAAGTTACTTTTAATTATAATAAAATATAAAGGGAGGTCTATTTTATGTCCCTAACAATAACTACAATTGTGGCATATCTGACATTAGCGAGCTTGGTATTCACCATATCTGATGTGAAAAAAGTTAAGGAAGAAAATAAGAAGCTCAAAGAGGAGATAAGATTAATAAAGAAATACATATCAAAATAATGATTAATATAATTGCAATTATATTATTTATAGGCAATTTCATGTATTCACAACATCTTTGACGTACTTAAACAAGTACGTTACAATAGTAAGAAAGATGTTAAAGGGAGGAATAGCTTATGTCTATCGTAAACCCTAGCCAAGCTAGAAAAGTCTTTTATCAACTATTGAAAGACGTCAATAAAACTAACGAACCCATTTATATCTCTGGCAAAAACGAAGAAAGTGAAGCTGTTATGGTCAGTAAAAAAGACTGGGACGCAATTCAAGAAACATTATACCTTCAATCTGCTGGCGTAGCGGATGTGATCCACCAGCGTGAACAAGAAAATGAGTTTGTTGCATTGGAGGATATCGATTGGGATACTCTATAAAGTTAGCAAAATCAACAATGAAAGACCTTAAAAATTTAAAATCGGCTCATTTAGAGCAAAAATTTAAAGATATAATGGAAATTTTAAAAGAGAATCCGTTCCAAAATCCCCCGCCTTATGAGAAATTAGTCGGAAATTTAAAAGATAAGTATTCACGCCGTTTAAATATTCAGCACCGGGTCGTTTATTCGGTGGATAATGACGCCAAAGAAGTCATTATTTGGTCGGCTTGGACGCACTATGAAAGATAGAAATCCACTTTAAAAAAGTGATTTTCTATCTTTTTTTTATGTAATGAGCTTGTCTTTTTTCGGACCAACTACCGAAAAAAGACAGTGCATAAAGAGCCATTTTTTTCCGACGCCAACGACGAAAAAAACGGCTTGATCTTGCCAGAAAAAGAGACCGAAATGGATACATTTCCCGTCTCTTTTCTGGCTCAAAACGGCCACGTTTTGACCGGGTTTTTCAGGGGGATTGGGGGAGCAGCGCGTCCCCCCAACAAGGTCGTTTGCGCCACGAAGTGGCTAGCAAACATAGAGCTTGCCAAGCCCCTTCAACCAAGCTTACCACTGGAAACTGAAAGCGTTTTAGTGGTAAGCTTGGTTTCTGAACGACAGAGAAGAAAAACAGGGGGTGGGACGTTGAGCGAACGAGAGATTTTTGAGGACACTTCAGCTGAGAGAAAACCGAAGCGCAAAGAGCCGAAACAAATCAGCTTTCGAGTGAGCGAACCCGAATTTGAAAAGTTGAAGCGCTCCGCTGAAAGTTTGCAAATGAGTGTGCCGGCTTTTGTCAAAAGCAAGGCACAAGGCACTAAGCTCGTAACGCCAAAAATTGACAGATCAGGCGCGATTGAAATTGCCAAGCAATTACGCGCGATTGGAAATAATGTCAATCAGATGGCACGAGCAACGAACGTTGCTGAACTAGATCCGGATTCAGCTGGCAACCTAACGGCTGAATTAAAAAAGGTGCAAAAGGAGTTGAATCAGTTATGGCAACAATTAAATTAGCGCGTAGTACGAGTTGTTCACGCTGTATTAACTACGCTGAACCGCGGGCAACGGTCAAAAGCGGCTTCAATTGTGATGTGAACTATGCCAAAACCCAAATGAAAGCCACCCGCATGATTTATGGCAAAGATGATAAGGTCCAAGCGCATACCTTGATTCAGTCGTTTAAGCCGGGTGAGGTCACGCCGGAACAAGCCAATAAACTAGGCTATCAATTAGCCGAAAAAATCGCTGAGGGACACCAAGTAGCGATTTACACGCATACCGATAAAGACCATATTCATAATCATTTAGTGATTAATAGCGTCAATGTAGATACCGGCTTGAAATTTCAAGCCCATGGACAAAAAGCGATTCAAGAAGTGAAAGACGCGAACGATCAAATTTGTCTGGAGCATGGCTTAACGATTCCCGAAGAACCCGCTAACGTTCGTTATACCTCAGCGGAAAAGTCGTTATTGGAAAAAGGTAAAAGTAGTTGGAAAGACGAAATCAGAGAAGCAGTGGATCAGGCGAGGGGGCGTATAAGCGATTTTGAGAGCTTTTCAGCACTTTTAAACGAAAATGGGGTAGATGTTAAACTGAGAGGGAAAACAATCACCTACACCCATTTAAAGGCCAATAAAAAGGTGCGAGCGAGCAAGTTAGGCAGTGATTATGAAAAGGAGACGATTTTTAATGGCTTTGAAAGACACATTGAACCAACAAAAGATAGAGATTCCGCAACCGGACAATCTGGAAGCAACGAGCCAAGACCTGCAGCAACTGATCCAAGTCTTGACCGAAATACGGAATTACAGTGGAGCAACGCTGCAACAGAAAAGCTTGGAGAAAGCCAATCTGGAGAACAATTTACAAGAAATTCAGCAAGTGACGACTACAGTCCTGAACAGCTTCAACACCACCTTGAAAAACTTAGAAACTACACAATCCAACTTCAACGAGACAGCTCAAAAGCAATCAACGGAATCCTTGAAACACCTGAAAACGATCCTAAACGATCTTTTAGACCAAAACAAAACCGAAATCGCGAAGATTCAACACGAAATGAACCAAAACAACCAACAACTAAGCGAAATCAAGCAGACCATAACCGAGACCATGGACCAAGTCTTTAAGCAGTTGAGCGCTGAAATCAAGCGAATCAATCAAAAATTAACTTTTAGAACGATTTTAACCAATTTATATGCCAGTGTACCTACCGGTATCGTTGTTGTGGCGCTTATGTGGCTACTCAATTACTTTGATTTATGGTAAAAACTGTTAGCGAAGATTTGGGAAAATCTGTTTAGCAACAAGTTCTCTTTTGAGCTAAAAGAAGATTGTTTGCTAATTGTCCCTGCTTTACTCTAACTAACTGTTCGCAAGTAAACTGTAGTTAAAGACAACTAACTTTAATCATTCAACTTGAACAGGTATTTTCCTTTTTTGTTTAATACGCTCTTGGGTATGTAGGGCTTGCCCTGCATGAGCGATAGCGAGCCTATAATCAAGGACTATTTTTAGGAAAATGAATGAGTAAGAAGCAGGCACTAGTAGTTTCCGTTATGCCTAATCTTTTCTGCCAAGGGTCTGGATTTTTTTTATGTTCTTAGAAGCTTGCGGAGCAAGGTTTCTTTCTTGGTCTTTATTCAATGGTTTTAGGCTTGCTTCCGCAAGCCTTCATTTTGTTTTTTTCTTGTTTTTTGAGTGGCTCCTCTTTTATATCTCTTTTATAAACCTCTTTTAATACCTCTTTTAGGGGCTCTGTACCCGTTGGGAGAGTAGGGCTTACGGGATGTTATAAACACCTTTTTGTCTGCTTATAAACACCTTTTTGTCTGCTTATAAACACCTTTTTGTCT
>DXBN01000025.1 GCA_019116505.1 Candidatus Enterococcus avicola
CCGAATGGATAGATCAGGATATTTGTTTTGCCTAAAATAGGTGCAACTTCATTTTGCCAACGTTCATTATCTTGTTGGATATCGGCTAAAGAAGCTTGTGTCATATTCAAGTGTCCCCATGTGTGGGAGGCAAAACTCCAACCGTCTTTCTTTAATTGATCAGCAACTTTTTTTGCTACTCCGATTTCTTTATTTGTTTTTTCGTTATCACCGTATTCGGATTTTGATGTACGGTAGCCTAGTACACCATTATAGCCTGTTAAAGCTAATGTTCCTTTGGCGCCTTGATAAGAAAAATCGGGATGTTTTTTTATGAATGAATCGATCAGGGGAACCATATCATAGTCACCAACAGTTTCCTTCTTATTGTCGATATAAATATTCTTGATTTGGTTCTGTTTATCGACAATCAACTTACTTGGAAATCCTGAATTGTCCATGTATTCATAATAGCTGACATCGTCTTGCGAAAGAATTAACGGTTTCTTTCCTTCTGGAAGAGAAACACCTGTAAAGGTCAGGTTTCCATCTGTTCCTTTTTTGACTAATCCATTTAGATTAACAAGAACATAGTTATTTTTATATAACTGGTCAATGGTTTTATTGAATTCGGAAATAGTGACCATATAATCTTTATACCCTTGTGCTTGCTGGGTATGAAAAGCCTTAGCTGGATCAACGATCAGACTATGAAAGAAGACGTGTGAGATTTTGGTCGGGTCTTCCCATTTTACCAAGGATTCTTTTTCTTTTTTCAAAGTTGCTAACAATTGTTGCGCTTCTTTGGCGTCGTCTTTTTCAAGTAAGGAGATGGCTTCATCATAATGATAACTTGCAGCAAGCTGTTTTGCTTGATCAAGCTGTTTCGTCGTTTGTTTATCTTCAACAGGTTTTGAGCTGCTGCTTGAGTGTTGAGTTGTTTGACTAGTGTTTTCTAATTTATTGTTTGTTGCTGCTTGTGTAACAAAAAAGATACTTACACCTAGAATAATAACAGTGCATACAGAAGTGACAGCCAATATGATTTTTTGTGTATGTTTCATTTTATCGTCCCCTACTACTTTTTGATTTCAAAAACCCCCGTAAGCTTTTCTTAACCCTTTGAAAAACTTCCCATAACCATTGTAACGAATATAGAAACAAGTGTAAAAGAAACTTTTGTTTTTTTGACTTTTCTCTTATTTTCTTTAATTAGAGCGCTTTTTATGAAAAGTACTATTTTGTAAAAGTTATAAAGTGAGAGAGGTGAAAATGTTCGGATTTTCGCTTTTTTTATTTCCAAGAAAAACTAAAATAAAAAAAATTTCACTTTTTTATTGACAAAGAAAAAATGCCGTTCTATGATAGACACATATTAATTAGATAACAGGCAATGATCAAAACGAAGTAGTTATTAAAGCCAATGTTTCAGAAAGCTAGTGGTTGCTGAGAACTAGTACATGCTTTAAAGCGAATTACATTTTAGGAGCCTATGGCAGTGATGCCACGCGACAGCGTTAAATGTTCGAGTGATATGTTTTACTACAAAACATATAAAATGGGTGGTACCGCGAAATTTCGTCCCTTGGTTAATCTTAACCAAGGGATTTTTTGTCGTTTCCACTCAAGTAGTACAAATGAAGCATGCTAGCAGGTTCCTGCTTTCATAAAAAAATTATACGGAGGGCATTAAAATGAATATTATCGATGAATTAACTTGGCGCGACGCCATTAATCAACAAACGAACGAAGAAAGACTTCGTGAGCTCGTTGACGAAAAGAGTATCTCACTTTATTGCGGTGTTGATCCAACTGGAGATTCTATGCACATCGGACACTTGATCCCATTTATGATGATGAAAAGATTTCAATTGGCGGGCCATCATCCATATATTCTTATTGGTGGCGGAACAGGAACGATT
This sequence comes from Candidatus Enterococcus avicola, assembly GCA_019116505.1. Classification (GTDB taxonomy): domain Bacteria; phylum Bacillota; class Bacilli; order Lactobacillales; family Enterococcaceae; genus Enterococcus_I; species Enterococcus_I eurekensis. Next base: position 1,902 of record DXBN01000025.1, read on the forward strand.
GGTGATCCAAGTGGACGCAAGACAGAACGAGTGTTACAAACAATGGAACAAGTACAACATAACGTAGATGCACTATCAAATCAAATGAGAAAATTGTTTGGAAAAGATGCAAATATTACATTTGTGAATAACTACGACTGGTTATCAAAAATATCATTACTTGAATTTTTGAGAGATTACGGTAAAAACTTCAACATCAATACGATGTTGGCAAAAGATATCGTCGCAAGTCGTTTAGAAGTAGGGATCTCATTTACAGAGTTTACTTACCAAATCCTGCAATCAATTGACTTCTTACATTTACACAAAACATTCGATGTTCAATTACAGATCGGTGGGGCCGACCAATGGGGCAACATCACAGCTGGATTGGACTTGATCCGTAAATTAGAAGGGCCAGAGGCAGAAGCGTTCGGTTTAACGATTCCGTTGATGCTTAAAGCAGATGGAACTAAATTTGGTAAAACTGCAGGTGGCGCAATCTGGCTTGATCCTGAAAAAACATCCCCATTTGAATTTTACCAATTCTGGTTGAACCAAGATGATCGTGATGTAGTGAAATACTTGAAATTCTTTACTTTCTTGACACAAGAAGAAATTGCTGAACTAGCGAAAAAAGTAGAGACTGAACCTGAAAAACGTGAAGCACAACGCCGCTTAGCAGAAGAAGTGACGAGATTCGTGCATAGTGAAGAAGACTTGAAAGAAGCGCAAAAAATAACAGATGCATTGTTCTCTGGAAATATCAAAGAATTAAATGCAGCAGAAATTGCACAAGGGTTTGGAAAAATGCCAAACGTAGAAATTTCAAGCAATCCTGAAAATATCGTGGAACTACTTGTTTCCACAAAAATTGAACCATCAAAACGCCAAGCGCGTGAAGATGTTTCAAACGGAGCTATTAGTATTAACGGTGACCGCGTTACCGATTTAAATTTTGTCATAAATCCATCTGATGCATTCGATGGTAAGTTTGTGGTTATTCGAAAAGGTAAGAAAAATTACTTTTTGGCCAAAGTAGTTGATTAGAATTTAGTAAATTTTTGTCTTGAAAAAGGTTAAGACTATTACAAGATTCCAATTTTGAAATCCATCCTAAAAAGGAAACGCTGGTTGTCGTTAATACAATCCTTGCGAGGGAATTTACTTTTGTAAATTCCCTCGTTTTTTTTAATTTTTTTAAATGTGTAAACAATTTAGACAATTGACGTTTATGAAATTTCTATTAGAAAAACGATTGTGATTTAGTTTACAGAAATAAAAAACAGGTGTAATGTAGGCCTCGACAAAATTTAAATATTTTTTTTAGGAGGGTTTCACATGGAATCATTGTCAAATGATCTAAACCTTAACGCCCTATTTATCGGGGACAAAGCTGAGAACGGCCAAATCTATAAAACTTTGTTAAACGATTTAGTGGACGAACACTTAGGATGGCGTCAAAACTACATGCCTCAGGACATGCCTATCATTACGCCAGAAGAAAAAAGCAGTGCAAGTTTTGAACACACTGTGAACCGCACGAAAGATGTTTTATCAGAAATTTCAGCACGTATGCGTACTCATTCCGTACCATGGCATAATGCCGGTCGCTACTGGGGCCACATGAACTCTGAAACATTAATGCCATCTTTACTAGCGTATAATTTCGCAATGTTATGGAATGGTAATAACGTCGCTTACGAGTCTTCTCCAGCAACAAGTCAAATGGAAGAAGAAGTAGGATTAGAATTTGCAAAATTAATGAGCTATAAAGATGGCTGGGGACACATTGTTGCCGATGGCTCCTTAGCAAACTTAGAAGGACTTTGGTATGCACGTAATATCAAATCTTTACCTCTTGCGATGCAAGAAGTAACGCCTGAATTAGTTGCTGGTAAAAGTGATTGGGAATTAATGAACATGTCTACAAAAGAAATCATGGACTTGTTAGACAGTGTTCCAGATAAAATTGATGACATCAAAGCACATTCTGCACGAAGCGGGAAAAACTTACAAAAATTAGGAAAGTGGTTAGTACCACAAACAAAACACTATTCATGGCTAAAAGCTGCCGACATTATCGGTGTTGGGTTAGACCAAGTTATCCCTGTACCAGTTGATCACAACT
>DXBN01000196.1 GCA_019116505.1 Candidatus Enterococcus avicola
AAATGGTATGTAGGCGACGAGCACCAATATTATCAGTATCACGGTTGACTTGAAAAGCCATTTCCGCGATACGCTCGATGGCTTCCAAAGTAAAGGTAATCTTAATTCCTTCGGTTCCAAGTAAAGCAATATATTGTTTTACGAGTGCGTTGTTTGGTTCTTTTAAAATCTTTACAAAGTCCGCAGCTGTTAAATCATCCAGTTCCACACGAATTGGAAAACGACCTTGTAATTCAGGAATTAAGTCACTTGGTTTGGATAAATGAAAGGCTCCCGAAGCGATAAATAAAATATGATCCGTCTGAATGGCACCATATTTGGTATTTACTTGTGAACCTTCAACAATTGGTAAGATATCACGTTGTACGCCTTCACGTGAGACTTCACCTGATTGCTGTGATTTTGAAGTGATTTTATCAATTTCATCAATAAAAATAATACCACTTGATTCTGCAAGACGGAGTGCTTCGCTATGGATATCGGAATCATTGACCATTTTTGAAGATTCCTCTTGGATTAATAACTCACGAGCTTCCTTCACCGTTACTGTGCGCTCAATTTTTTTACGCGGTTTTAATGCACCAAGTGTTTCATTAATATCAATTCCCATTTGTTCTAATCCGTTATTCATTGAAGGAGCATTGATTTTGGGTTCATCGATTTCAATCGTGACTTCCCGTGTATCTAGCATGCCTTTTTCAAGTTGTTCATAAATTGATTGTCGATTACTACGAATTTCATCCGTTAACTCTTCTTTAGCTTCTTCCGGTTGTTGTACTTGATTGAACATCGTCATCATTTGTTCATAAGGGTTAACCGATTTTTTTTGCTCCTTACGAATACCTGGTACAAGAACTTTCGCTAGACGACGGTTCGCTTTTTTTTCTGCACGAACACGTACACGTGAAAATTGCTCTTTTTGCACAATTTGAATCGCATGCTCCACTAGATCACGAATCATTGATTCGACATCACGACCGACATAACCTACTTCAGTAAATTTTGTTGCTTCCACTTTAACAAAGGGCGCTTGAACAATTTTGGCTAAACGACGCGCGATTTCTGTTTTCCCAATCCCTGTTGGTCCAATCATTAAAATATTTTTAGGTGTTACTTCTTGTTGCATCTCTTCGTCAAGCTGTAGACGACGGTAGCGATTGCGTAGGGCAACGGCAACTGATTTTTTTGCAGCTTCTTGACCAATAATATAGCGGTCTAATTCCGCAACAATTTCCTTTGGTGAAATATTTTGATTCATCATAATTAAAATTCCTCCACAATAATATTATGGTTTGTAAAGACACAGATGTCCGCTGCGACATTTAAAGCATTTTTAGCAATTTGACTAGCCGTTAACCCATCTGCTCCATATTGCTTCATCGAACGAGCGGCTGCTAATGCATAATTACCACCTGAACCAATCGCTAAAATGCCATCATCTGGTGCAATCACTTCACCTGTTCCTGAAACAAGCAACATTTCTTTGTCATTCATCACAATTAACATCGCTTCTAATTTTTGCATGGATTGTTTTGTCCGCCATTCTTGCGCCAACTCGACCGCTGCTCTTTGCAAGTTACCGTTGTATTCATTTAATTTTTCTTCAAATTTACCTTCTAAAGTGAAAGCATCTGCTACACTGCCGGCAAAACCGACAACGACTTGATCGTTATAAATACGACGAACTTTTTTAGCCGTGCCTTTCATCACAATTTGTTCTCCCATTGTCACTTGACCATCACCGGCCATTGCAAATTGGCCATCTTTTTCAATAGCACAAATAGTTGTTGAATGAAATTCTGGTTTCATAACTTTTGCTCCTTTATATTTCATCTTCTCCAAATTAAGCTCTTGGATGAAATTGTCGATAATTTTTTTGTAAACTTTCTTTTGTCACATGCGTATAAATCTGGGTCGTCGATAAATTCTCATGCCCTAATAATTCTTGAACGGTTCGCATGTCGGCACCATTATTTAACAAATGTGTGGCAAATGTATGCCGTAATTTATGAGGGTTAATTTGTAAATCCAAACTCCCTTTTTTAATTACTTGATTTAAAACATAGGAAATCCCTTTTGCTGTCAGTTGTTCGCCTAGATGATTGACAAAAACATAATCATGCTTCGCTTGATGTTGTGTCATCAATTCTCTTCGACCAGCTTCCATATACGTCAACAACGCCTTCTTGGTGGCTTCGTTAAAAGGGACATAACGTTCTTTGTTGCCTTTACCAATGATGCGCAGTACCGAAAGATTAAAGTCCACCATCGATAAAGTTAACTCGCTACATTCGCTTACACGTAATCCAGAACCGTAAAGAATTTCAAGTAAGGCTCGATTCCTTTGCTCGAGCGGTTCATTGCCTTGTACACTTTGTATCAACATCTCCATTTCTTTTTCATAAAAAAAATGGGGCAAACGCTGATTTTGTTTCTTTAGATGCACATAACTGAAGGGATTTTCAGAGAGAACTTCTTGCCGTAATAAATACTGATAAAAAGAACGCAAACTCGCCATTTTACGATTAATCGTATTGCGACTATATTTTTTTTCATTCGTTAAGAAACCTAAATAGATTCGAACATCACGATAATCAACCGATAAGTAAGACTCATTTCCCGTTTCTGCTAGAAATAATTGATAGTCATGAATGTCCTTTTCATAAGCAATGCGTGTTTTATCAGAATAGCCCCGTTCTACAATCAAATAACGCATAAATTCTTGTACCCAATCTCGTGTTATCATTTGCGTCCTCCATCCTAATCATTCTACAGATTAGCATAGCAAATAAAAAATTTCAAATGAATTGTCAGAATTTAAGCAATTTTTTCAACTTTGGACACATTTAATTCATCTTCTCCTCATAATTGTTCCAAATGCTTGATATAACACATTTTTCATGAAATTTTTTAAATGCTTTCAATAAAAAATAGTTGTCGATTTTACTAGTTTAAAGTAATTTCGACAACTATTTTACGAACTTTTCGTGCATTTATTCGGCAAATCTTTCAGACGATTGCCCCCTCTGTTCAACAGCAGCAACGAGTTCTTTATTCCCCTGTTTTACAGCCATTGACTCATTAATTAATTGAACCAAATCAAGACCGGTTGTCTCCTTAATCGTTTCAAAAGTCCGAGCTAAACCCGCTTCACCCATTTCATGGACATCACCTGAACTACCAAAACTTACAATCTTATCAATATTGCTAATTGGTGCGTTAACCTCTTTAGCAATGGCTGGTAAAACTTTAATAAACTCGATTAAAATACCGGCTTCGTTTAATTTTTGTAGAGCAACCGCCATTTTTTCTTGACTCTCAGCTTCAGCTTGTCCGACTTTGGCAATCCGTTGCGCATCGGCTTGACCTAACTTCGCAATCCGTTCTGCTTCGGCTTCAGCCGCCAAGCGAACTTTAGCTGCTTCAGCTTCTGCTTTAGCAATTTCTCTAGCTTTTTCAGCCAAAGCATTTTGTTCTACCACATACTTATCCGCTTCCGCCCGTTTTCTTAAAGTAGCTGTCAATTCTTTTTCAGCAAGTTCTGCTTGTTTTGCTTGAATTTCAATATTCTTTTCTTGTTCAATTAATTGAACTTTCATTTGTTCTCCTGTAGCGATTTGTTCTGCAATCGCATCGGCAACTTCTTGCTCTTGCTTATATTGCGCTTGTTTTAAAGCCATATCTTTATTGGCTTCAGCTATTTCGGTTCTACGTTGAATCTCTTCTTGTTGTGCCAACTGTTCATTGGCCGCTTGACGAATTCTTGTTTCACGTAAGGCATTTGATTCAGCAACTTCCGCATTCTTTTTCACTTCAGCAATTTGTGGACGACCGAGTGCATCTAAATAGCCGTTTGGATCGGTTACATCTTTAATTGTAAATGAAACTATCTCTAATCCCATTTTGCTTAAATCCGTCGAAGCCACTTGTTGAACTTGCTCAGCAAAATCATCACGGTTACGATAGATGGCTTCAACAGTCATTGTCCCTAAAATCGCTCTTAAATGTCCTTCTAAGACTTCTCTAGCTTCATCTTCAAGTTCCATCGTTGTTTTACCTAAGTACTGTTCAGCTGCTGTTTTAATCGATTCTTCGCTATTTCCAACTTTTACTAAAACCGTTGCACTGGCTAAAATTGGGACCCCTTGTTCGGTATAAACTTCAGGTGTACCGATTTCAAGTTTATGCGTCAATAAGCTTAGTTTATGTGCTTTTTGGACAATTGGAATAACAAAAGTACCACTATTTTTTAAAATCTTTATGCCTTCTTTACCTAAAAACGAACCTGTGACAATCAGTGCTTCGTCTGGCTTTCCAATTCGGTAACGAGCCATTAGAAAAGCTAACAAAGCTATAATTAATACAATTGCCCAAAAAAATACATTTTCTAACAAACCAAAGATTTGAAACATTTAAATCGCCCCTTTATCCATTTTTATTTTCAATAACCAACGCTATCCCTTGATCATCAAATTCAATAATAATTACGTTTGTACCTTTTTCTAATTTCAACCCTGATAAGCGATCTTTTTCTCGAAAGAATTTTGCTGGATAAGTCGATCGTGCTTCTTTGCTACCAATTTCCATCACCTCTCCTATCGAATCACCATGAATTTTGAGTGTCAGCTTCCCTAGTAGTACGTCTTTTTTCGAGAGCGGATTACTTTTATTTTTGTCCGTTAAACGATTGTAGAGATACATAAACGGGAAAAAAAGTAAACTGATTAACAAGTAAAAACCCACAATCAGCAACAAAATAATCACTAACCAACTAATCAATTGAATGGAAAACGACTGCCCTGATAGATAATTAGTTAACTCGTTCAAAAAGTCTTGAATCACGCTACTCACACCCCTTTATAAAATCATATCGCAAGTATTTCAACTATTCAAGAACTATCCGAGCAAACAAAAAAGATACACCTTTAGTCGTAAGAAAATCTACGACTAAAGGTGCTCTTTAAAATTTATTCTTGAATTAGTTCTGATTGAATCGCTGCTAAATTTTCTAAGGCGCGATTTGCTAAGGCTTCATAGCGTGTTTTTTTATCTTTAATCCGTTCGGGCAACTCAGGGAATAAGCCAAAGTTTGTATTCATCGGTTGGAAATGTTTTCCTGATGCATGAGTAATATAATAAGCAAGACTACCCATCGCCATTTCTTGTGGTAAGATAATTGGCTCTTGGCCTTTGATTAAGCGGGCTGCGTTAATCCCTGCTAACAAACCACTTGCTGCGCTTTCAACATACCCTTCCACACCTGTCATTTGACCGGCAAAGAACAAGTCTTCACGTTTTTTCGATTGATAGGTCTGTTGCAACAATTCTGGTGAATTCATGAAGCTATTACGGTGCATCACGCCATAACGGACGATTTCGGCATTTTCTAAGCCAGGTATCATACGAAAGACACGTTTTTGTTCGCCCCATTTTAAATGTGTTTGAAAACCAACAATATTATAAAGTGACGCTACGGCATTATCTTGGCGAAGCTGAATCACCGCATATGGACGTTTACCCGTTTTGGGATCTTCTAAACCGACTGGCTTCATCGGTCCAAATAACATCGTTTTCGGTCCACGACTAGCCATCACTTCGATTGGCATGCAACCTTCAAAAAAGATTTCTTTCTCAAATTCTTTGAGTGGCGCCACCTCAGCAGTTAATAAGGCATCACGGAATGCTTCAAATTCTTCTTTCGTCATCGGGCAATTTAAATAGGCGGCCTCACCCTTATCATAACGCGATTTTAGGTAGACTTTATCCATATCAATCGTTGACTGATCGATAATCGGTGCAGCAGCATCGTAAAAATAGAACCCTTCTGATCCATTAAAGGCTTGAATGGCTTTTGACAAAGGCTCCGATGTCAATGGACCTGTGGCAATCACAGTCACTCCTTCAGGGATTTCGGTCACTTCTTCTTCAAAAACCGTTACTAATGGATGACTTTTGACTTTTTTCGTAATAACCTCTGAAAAAGAATCACGATCGACAGCCAGAGCGCCTCCTGCAGGAACAGCCGTTTCATCGGCAGAATGAACCACAACTGAATTTAAGCGGCGCATTTCTTCTTTTAAAACACCAACCGCATTAGCTAAGCTATTTCCGCGTAAGGAATTTGAACAAACTAATTCGGCAAAATTTTCAGTATGGTGTGCATCCGTCATTTTCTTTGGACGCATTTCATATAAATGAACGGCAACACCTGCTTGAGCAATTTGCCAAGCAGCCTCGCTTCCTGCCAGTCCTGCTCCAATTACATTTACGTGTTTCATAGGATTCTCCTTATCGTCTACAATTTATTTTTGAACTGCTTCCTCATAGTCGCCATTTGGACAAATAATTTGTTTGCCACCTTTGACTTTCTTCTCAACTAAGTAATGATCACATTTCGGACAATTGCGTCCAATTGGTTTATCCCAAGAAACAAAATCACACTCAGGGTATCGATTACAGCCATAAAACAAACGATTTTTCTTTGATTTACGTTCAATAATTTGGCCTTCGTGGCATTTTGGACAAGTTACACCAATTTCTTTAACAATTGCTTTTGTATTGCGACATTCTGGAAAATTACTACATGCATAAAATTTACCATAGCGTCCAAGCTTAATGACCATTGGTTTGCCGCAAAGGTCACAGTCAAAGCCTGCTGGTTCATCTTTAATTTGAATTTTTTCAATATTTTCTTCTGCCTTAACTAATTCCACTTCAAACGGGCGATAAAAGCGATCAACAACTTTCACCCAATCTTCATTTCCATCAGCAATCGCGTCTAAATTATTTTCCATTTCCGCGGTAAAGTGAATATCAATAATTTGTGGAAAGAAATCTTCAATAATTGAATTGACAATCTCACCTAACTCCGTCGGTTCAAAGCGTTTCTGAGACAATTTAACGTAATATCGTCTTTGGATTGTCTCTAAAGTCGGTGCATAGGTCGATGGTCGCCCGACACCATTTTCTTCTAAAGTTTTGATTAAAGTCGCCTCAGTAAAACGAGCAGGCGGTTGTGTGAAGTGTTGTTTTGGTTCAATATCAACAGATGTCACCATCTCACCAACTTCTAAATCTGGTAAAATATTATCTTTTTCTTCTTTACCATCATCACGACTTTCAACGTAAACTTGCATAAAACCTTTAAACTTAATTTTTGAGCCATTAGCAATAAATACGACACCATTTTGCTCTAGAGTAACTTTCATCGTATCAAAAACAGCCGGTGTCATTTGACTTGCGACTAGTCGTGACCAAATAAGACGATAAAGCTTCAGTTGGTCTTTGTCTAGGTACTTTTCAAGTTCCTCAGGGGTACGCAATGTACTCGTTGGACGAATCGCTTCATGGGCATCTTGCGCGCCTTGGGTATTTTTTGAGGCTTTAATTTGATGAGCCACGTATTCTTTCCCATAGCGTTCTTCAATAAAAGTCGCTGTTTCAGCTTTAGCTGAATCAGAAATTCGTTTTGAATCGGTACGCATATAAGTAATTAGTCCGACTGTTCCTTGACGACCTAAAGCAATTCCTTCATAAAGTTGTTGTGCGACCATCATCGTTTTCCGCGTACGGAAATTCAACTTACGCGCGGCTTCTTGTTGTAGACTACTTGTCGTAAATGGCGCTGCTGCTTGACGTTTGCGCTCTTTTTTCTCAACCTTTTTAACTTCATACTCTTTGGATTGTAAGCGATCCGTAATTTCTTTTACGCTAGCAGCATTCGGCAATTTGGTCTTTTTACCGTCGACACCCCAGAAATTGGCTTTAAATTTCTTACGGCCTTTTTGGAAGTTACCATCTAAACTCCAGTACTCTTCTGGTTTAAAGACACGAATGGCTTTTTCTCGGTCGACAATCATTTTTAAAGCGATTGATTGAACACGTCCTGCACTTAAGCCTTTTTTAACTTTCCGCCACAAAATCGGACTAATCGAATAGCCAACTAAACGGTCTAAAATTCGACGTGCTTGTTGTGCATCAACAAGATCAACGTCAATTGAGCGCGGTTCTTTAAAAGCAGCTTTAACCGCATCTTTAGTGATTTCATTAAATACCACGCGATTTTTATCGTTTAAATCAAGACCTAATAAAAATGATAAATGCCAAGCAATGGCTTCTCCTTCTCTATCCGGGTCACTTGCTAGAAAAACTTTTTCAGCTTTTTTAGCTGCCGAACGTAAACTTTTAATTACATCGCCTTTACCTCGAATTGAAATATAATGGGGTTCATAATTATTTTCGACGTCAATTCCCATTTTACTTTTTGGTAAATCGCGGACATGTCCGACACTAGCCACTACTTTATAATTTTTTCCTAAATATTTTTCAATTGTTTTTGCTTTTGCGGGTGATTCTACAATTACTAAATATTTATAAGCCATACCATTTTTGACTCCTTTCAAAAACAAATTCCTACTATATAATAGTCCACTTGTTTGATTACAACAAATCGTAGCTTATCATATCGGTAAGAGAATATTTTGTCAAGAAAGGAAATCAAACTTTTTTATCTATCGAATCAATATTGCGGTAATTCTTCTAAAATATCTTCAATACGATAAACACATTTGGCACCATCTTGAATCAGATGATGGCAACCATTTGATTGACCACTTAAAATTTCTCCGGGGACCGCAAAAACTTCTTTTCCTGCCTCTAAAGCAAGTTGGGCCGTGATTAAAGAGCCACTACGTTCTTTTGCTTCAACGACACAAGTACCGTCTGATAATCCTGCAATAATTCGGTTACGCATCGGAAAATGATATCGTTTAATCGGAGTTCCTAAGGGATACTCACTTAAGATTAAATGGTTTTTTTTCATTTCAAAAAATAAATCACTTACCTCTCGTGGATAGCAAATATCCAGACCACAACCGACAACACCAATCGTCTTACCACCGGAACGAATCGCCAACTCATGACTAAAACGATCGACGCCTTTTGCCAATCCACTGACGATTACTCGCTTCTCTTCAACTAATCGCGGAATGATTTTTGTTAAAACT
>DXBN01000197.1 GCA_019116505.1 Candidatus Enterococcus avicola
CTTTTCCCATTTTGCAAAAAGACTTAACAAAAACATTAGACATAATGGAGAATTCCCTCCATATTCAAAATAAAGACGTCGAACAAGCAATTATTGAAATGATTCATGCAGGAGGGAAACTTTTACGCCCAGCCTATCAAATCTTATTTGCGCAATTTGGAACTGAAAAAGATGAAAACAAAATTTTGGCAATGGCTGCTGCTATTGAAATGCTCCATACGGCCACTTTAATTCATGATGATATCGTCGATGATTCCGATTTACGCCGCAGTTTACCGACTGTTCGTGCGAAATTCGGTAATGCCACAGCCGTTTATGCTGGTGATTATTTATTCGTCGCCTGTTTTCGTATTATGGCTGACTATGCAACCTCAATGAAAAGTTTACAAATGAACTCCCGCAGTATGGAGAAAATATTGGCTGGCGAACTCGGTCAGATGGATAAACATTATTATGCTGAAGTAACGATCGAAGATTACCTCAATAATATCTCTGGTAAAACGGCTGAACTTTTTGCATTAAGTTGCTCCATTGGTACCTTTGAAAGTGGTAGTACAAAACTTTTCGCTAAAAAAGCCGGCGAAATTGGCCATAATATCGGCATGGCCTTCCAAATTTTAGACGATATTTTAGACTACTCACAAGACAGTCAGGCAATTGGTAAGCCTGTATTAGAAGATGTGCGACAAGGTATTTATTCCTTACCATTGCTTTACGCGCTAGAACAAGATTCTTCGCAATTAAAACCACTGCTTGCTAAAAAAGAACACATGACACCCGATGAAGCGCAAGCGGTCTTGCAAATCGTTGAGGAAACACAAGGAGTTGAAAAAGCGCAACAATTAGCAAGTGACTACACGAATAAAGCCCTTAAAGACATTCAAAAATTACCAAATCATCCAGAGGGCATTAAAGAAACCTTGTTACAGATCACAAAACTAATTTTACATCGTGAAAATTAACCAAAAAATCGCCTGCAATCATTGTTAGTAACCATAGATTGCAGACGATTTTTTAATTTTTGCTTATCTCTTGTCGCTGAACACTAATTTTAGTGCCTCTTATTGAAACGGCATAAAATTAGTAGCGACTGCGGAGATAAGACGCTTTAGGGAAAAATCAAAATACGATTTTTTCTAAAGCCCGCTTACCTCTTGTCGCTAGGCACTAATTTTAGTGCCTCTTATCTCATAGTGACGAATTCTTCGGCTGATGTTGGGTGAATCGCTACGGTATCGTCGAAATCAGCTTTTGTTGCACCCATTTTAATTGCAACAGCAAATCCTTGAAGCATTTCATCCATCCCACGACCAATCCCGTGTAGTCCAACAATTTTTTCTTCAGGTCCGACACACACTAATTTCATCCGCGATTGTTGGCGGTATGTGTCTAATGCAAAATACATCGATGCAAATGAAGATTCATAAACTTTGACTGACTCTTTACCATACCGATCAATGGCTTCTTTTTCAGAAATACCGACTGTACCAATTGTTGGATGCGTAAAGACAACGGTTGGTACTAAATCGTAATTCAAAAAATTATTCGTTTGTCCATTAAATAAACGCTCAGATAAACGACGACCAGCTGCAATTGCAACAGGAGTCAAATCAATTTTTCCAATGATATCCCCTACCGCATAAATTCCTTGAGCCGTTGTATTTTGGAACTTATCCACAACTACGAATCCTTCTGGGGATAACTCGACATCTGTGTTATCTAAACCAATATTATCCACATTCGGTACACGACCACCCGCAAAAAAGACGTAATCACCTTTGAGACTTTTTCCATTAGCAAAATGCACGATATACGTGTCGTCTTCTTTATCTATTGATGTCGGAACATGCTCAGGATGCGTGCTAATTCCATCTTCTTCATAAAGTTTCAATAATTGGTACGAAAGCATTTCATCGAAGTGACGTAAAGGACGATGGTAGCGAAAAGCCCATGAAACTTGACTTCCTAGGCCATTCATTACTCCTGCAATTTCAGCTGCAATATAACCGCCACCAATCACAATAGGCTTTTTAGGTAATTTGGTTAATTCAAAAAATTGATCCGAGTTTTGCGCGTATTTTCCACCAGGAATATCTAAAGCTACCGGACGTCCACCGGTAGCAATTAAAATATGGTCCGCTTGGTATTTGATACCATTTACTTCAACGGTAGAGTTATCCACAAATTGTGCATAACCTCTTAAGACTTCAACACCATTGCTATCAAGGCCGCTTTGATACGCGCCATGTAAACGTTCAATATATTCTTGACGGTTATCCACAAGTTGCTTGAAGTCTAAGTCGACTCCTTGTGGATAAATACCATAACCTTTCGCATCGCGTTCTATACCTTCAAGTAATTCACTCGCTTGCCACATTACTTTTTTAGGAACACAGCCCACATTGACGCATGTCCCTCCTAGCTCATTTCCTTCAATTAATAAAACTTTTGCTCCACGCATCGCTGCTCGATTAGCAGAGCCGATACCACCACTACCGCCACCAATCACGATATAATCATATTTTAGCAAAAAGAGTCGCCTCCATTTTTTATTTTTAATTTCCTCTTAACGTACCATGCAGAAAAATGACTGTCAATTTTTTAAATTTCCTGACTCAAGATTAATCGATCTCGTAAAACAACACCATTTTCAATCAGTATTTCTGCATAATGTTGGGTAAAATAATCACGTTCCACCGCTTCGACGCGAAACCCGCATTTTTGATACAACAACAAAGCAGACAAACTTGTCGTCCCGGTTGCAATCATGATTTTTCGATCATTTTTCGTTCGACCAAAAGCCAGCGCCTGCTCGATTAGCTTGCGACCAATCCCTTTTTGCCGGCAATCTTCACGGACTGAAAGATTCATGATTTCACTAGTTTGTATATCATTTGATTTTAAAACTAAAATACCAATTAATTCCTTTTGTTCTCGTACTTCCAATATATCACTTTGCTCCAGATATATTTCAACCATCCCTTTTGAGGGATCGGCTTCTAATAGTAACGGCCAATCTTCCGATAATACTTGTTTACGCCACTTAAATTTACACATTAGTTGGGCTCCTTTGTCAAAAAAGAGCCTCTTTCCAATTAAGAAAAGAACGGCTCTTCATTATTGATTATTTACGTTTACGAATCATATCACCTGGTTCAACTTTTTCGTTAACCGGCATTGTCACGATCATCATCGCATTTGGTGCACGATCAATGCTTTCGTTATCTTCATTATACATAACTTCAATCTTTTGTTCAAAATGATGGAAGCCTGGACCATAAAATTCAATTTCATCGCCTACTTCAAAGGCATTTCTTTGACGGATTGTCGCAATTTTCGTTGCCTCATCATAACTTAAAACTTCTCCGATAAATTTATATTCAGGAATCTTGCGACGCGCCCCAAAAAGTTGTTCGTTTTCTGTTGGTGTTCCATAATAAAAACCAGTTGCCAGCTCACGTTGAGCAACTTTCCACAATTCATCAATCCACTCTTGTTTGCAAACATAATTTTCTGGGTCAGCCATATAGCTATCAACTGCTGCTTTATAAACGTTTGAAACAGTTGAAACATAATGAATGGACTTCATTCTTCCCTCAATTTTTAAGGAATCGATACCATTTTCAATAATATCTGGAATGTGTTCGATCATTGACATATCGACCGCACTCATTGAAAACTCTTCCGCAACTTCACCATTTTTAGTTAAGCTCCGGCGCTCTTCACCGAAAGGAAGATCATATAAATCGTATTTCCAACGACAAGATTGCGAACAACCTCCACGATTGGCATCACGCATCGACATATGATTTGATAGCGTACAACGACCAGAATAGGAAATACACATCGCCCCATGAATGAAAGCTTCAATCTCAACATCTGTATTTCTACGGATTTCCGCCACTTCTTCCATTGAGACTTCGCGGCCTAAAACTACGCGCTCTAGCCCTTCATTTTTCCAAAATTCAAGCGTCTCATAGTTGGTCGCTGAAGCCTGCGTTGACAGATGAACCGGCAAACCTGGTGCTTCCGTAATACAAATTTCAATTAAAGCTGGATCGGATACAATCACCGCCGAAATACCAACATCACGTAATTCACGGAAAAATTCGCCCGCACCTTCTTGGTTTCCTTCATGCGTCACCATATTGGCTGCTACATAAACTTTGGCATTATGTTCTTTCGCAAAAGCGACACCTTCAGCCATTTGCTCATAGGTAAAGTTTCCTGCACGACTTCTTAAACCATAAGCATTTCCGCCAATATAAACCGCATCTGCTCCGTAATGAATCGCTACTTTTAATTTTTCTAATGTACCCGCAGGTGCTAAAACTTCTGGACGTTTAAGCTTTCTTGTTGTTGCCATAAGTTCACTTCCTTACTTAATTTTCTTTGGATCAACGTAATAAAAACCAGTATCTAAACCGCGATTTTCCGGATGTAATTCAGCTACTTGTTGGCTCAATTTTTCACCCAGTTTCGTTGTCCAATTGTTATTTTCAATCGCTTGACGCGCCTCGTTGAATATTTTCGCTATGGCTACGAAATTTTCACCTGGTGTAAACATCCCGTCAAGCTTCCATGTCGTTAAATTCGTCGTCGCAAGTTCGTTTAATTCTTGCATCAAACTTAAATCGTTATTTGCATAAATATGTGTGCCATGTGAATCTTCAAAAATAGAGTAATGCGTCTCATCTTTTTTCGGTTCAGAAATAAATA
>DXBN01000198.1 GCA_019116505.1 Candidatus Enterococcus avicola
CAAACGTTGTTTGCATTGACGTTAATTTATATAAATTATTCAACACGACTGACGCACTAGTATCGCGACGAATATCAATAACAATTCGCATACCTTCACGGTCGGATTCATCAGTTAAATCAACGATGCCGTCGATTCGTTTATCACGTGCTAATTCAGCAATTCGTTCTACCAATCTAGCTTTATTGACCATGTAAGGAATTTCGCTAACAATGATGCGTTCGCGGCCATTTTTTAAAGTCGTCACTTCTGTTTTGGCACGGAGAATAATGGTCCCCTTACCAGTTTCATAAGCCTTACGAATACCGGACTTACCCATGACAATACCACCAGTTGGGAAATCTGGACCAGGGAGTGCTTCCATCAAATCAGCAGTTGTAGCATCAGGATTATTCATCAATAAATGTAATGCACTAATGGTTTCTGATAAGTTATGAGGTGGGATATTCGTTGTCATACCAACGGCAATACCAGTTGCACCATTCACCAACAGATTAGGAAAACGAGCTGGTAAAACAACTGGTTCTCGTTCAGTACCGTCATAGTTAGGTTGGTAATCAATCGTGTCTTTATTAATATCTCGAAGCATTTCAACGGCAATTTTGCTCATTCTTGCTTCGGTATAACGCATTGCAGCGGCACCATCACCATCAACTGACCCGAAGTTACCATGGCCATCAACTAAAAGGTAACGGTAACTAAAATCTTGAGCCATTCGTACCATACCTTCATAAATTGAAGAATCACCATGGGGATGATACTTACCCATAACATCGCCGACAATACGAGCTGACTTTTTATAAGGCTTATCCGGTGTAACGCCTAATTCGTTCATACCATATAAAATCCGACGTTGAACGGGCTTTAAGCCATCACGTACGTCTGGCAAAGCTCGCGCGACAATAACACTCATTGCATAGTCTAAAAATGAGTCCCGCATTGTCTTAGATAAATTAACTGTTTCAATGCGATGGTCTTCAAATTCTGCCATTTACTTCGCAAACTCCCCTTCTAAACATCTAAATTCTTCGTGTACTTCGCATGAGATTCAATAAATTCACGACGTGGACCAACATTATCGCCCATTAGCATTTGGAAGACATCATCAGCTTCTTGAGCATCTGTTACCTCAACCCGATCCATCCGACGGTTTTCGGGATTCATGGTTGTTTCCCAAAGTTGTTCAGCATCCATTTCACCTAAACCTTTGTAACGCTGAATAGCTGGTTTTGGTGAGGCTGGTAGTTGACCTACTACTTCGTTTAGTTCCTCATCGGAGTCGATATAACGCATAAACTTGCCTTGACGAACTTGATATAGTGGTGGTTTAGCAATGTACACATAGCCAGCTTCAACAACTGGACGCATATAACGATAGAATAACGTTAACAATAATGTCCGAATATGCGCACCATCGACATCGGCATCAGTCATGATAATTAATTTATGATAGCGTGCTTTACTAAGATCAAAGTCACTACCAAATCCAGTTCCCATGGCTGTAAATAGCGTTCTAATTTCTTCATTAGCTAAGATTTTTTCCATTGAGGCTTTTTCAACGTTCAAAATCTTACCCCGAATTGGCAAAATAGCTTGTGTTAAACGAGAACGTCCTTGCTTAGCAGAACCACCGGCCGAATCACCCTCGACAATAAATAATTCAGAAATTTCTGGATCTTTACTCGTATTATCTGCCAATTTACCTGGTAAATTACTGATCTCCAAACCTGATTTTTTCCGGGTTACTTCACGAGCATGTTTAGCAGCCAGACGTGCTTTAGAAGCTAACTGGCCCTTTTCTACAATTTGTTTAGCAACGGTTGGATTTTCAAGTAAGAATTTATTAAACGTCTCAGAAAACATTTTATCGGTAACTGTTCGTGCATCAGAATTACCTAATTTTGTTTTAGTCTGTCCTTCAAACTGAGGATCTGGATGTTTAATCGAGACAACAGCCGTCATCCCTTCACGAACATCATCGCCTGATAAATTGTCATCATTTTCTTTGATTAATCCAGTTTTCTTACCGTAATCATTAATAACCCGAGTTAAGGCAGCTTTAAACCCAGCTTCGTGAGTCCCACCTTCATAGGTATGAATATTGTTGGCAAAAGTTAAAAGATTAGAATGAAAATCATCGGTATATTGAATAGCAACTTCGACTGTAATGTCATTTTGCTCACCTTCAACGTAAATCGGCGTTGGGAAAATAACTTCTTTACCTTCGTTTAGATATTCAACGTAACTGCGAATACCACCAACATAATGATATTCGATTCGTTCGGCAGACTCTGCACGTTTATCTGTAAAGGTTAATTTTAATCCCTTATTCAAAAAGGCTAATTCCCGAATCCGGGTATTTAAAACTTTATCATCATAAATCGTCGTTTCAGTAAAGATATCTGGATCGGGAACAAAGTGAACTTTAGTACCATGTTCATGTTCAGGTGCATCGCCAATCACGGTCATTTCAGTATTAACTTTGCCGCGAACAAAATCCATATAGTAACGTTTACCCTCATGAGTAACGGTTACATCTAAGTTAGTTGACAAAGCGTTGACAACTGAAGCACCAACACCGTGCAAACCACCAGAAACTTTGTATCCGCCACCGCCAAACTTACCACCGGCATGTAAGATCGTAAATACTGTTTCTAAAGCTGGTCTACCTGTCTTTTTTTGAATACCAACTGGAATACCACGGCCATCGTCGACGACTGTAATGCTATTGTCTGGTTCAACCGTAATATCGATTTGTGACGCAAAGCCAGCTAAGGCTTCGTCAATCCCGTTATCAATAATTTCCCAAACTAAATGGTGTAAGCCTTGTGAACTGGTCGAACCGATATACATACCCGGACGTTTACGAACAGCTTCAAGTCCTTCAAGTACTTGAATTTGACTAGCGTCATATTCCTTAGCTTTTTCTTCTTTTTCTAATTCAACTTCTGTGATTGTTTCCGGATCAGAAGATTGATCAGCTGATATATTTTTATTTTCCTCGTCGTTCACGTCAAATCCTCCTAGCGTTAACCTTAATTCTAGTGAATAACTTTTCCTGAACTAACTGTGAAAGTAGTGGGTTGACCAATAATATCTCGAGCAACACCATCTAAACTAGTAGTTGTTAGGAATGTTTGGACACGATTATGAATGGTTTGTAATAAATGTGTCTGCCGTAAATCATCCAACTCGGACAAAACATCATCTAATAATAAAACTGGTGTTTCACCGGTTTGAGCCTTCATCATCTCAATTTCAGCAAGTTTTAAACTTAAAGCAACGGTGCGTTGTTGACCTTGTGATCCAAAAGTCTGGACATTTTTATCATTAACAATAAAACTAACATCGTCGCGATGAGGTCCTAAGGCAGTTGTGCCTTGTTGCAACTCACGCTTTTGTTGTTTTTGATACTGTTCTTTTAAATATTGATAAAGTTGCTCGGAACTTTGAATTTCAGCTGTTGGCAATACCGTTTGATAATTAAAAATTAATTGTTCACGTTGTTGTGTAATTTGCTGCTGTTGCGCATTGGCATATTCAGACATTTGTTGTAAGAAATTTTTCCGCGCCCAGATAATTTCTGCACCAAAACCGGATAATTGATCAGATAATACCTCTAAATAAACTAAATCCTTAGCCTGATGGCGTTGTAACGAACGTAAATATAAATTACGTTGCCGCAAAATCGAGCGATATTGCGTTATATTGTATAAATATTGGTGATTAATTTGACCAAATTCCATATCAATAAAACGCCGCCGACCAGCAGGTGAGCCTTTAACAAGGCCTAGATCTTCCGGGGCAAACAAAATAACATTAAACTGACCAACATATTGAGATAATCGCTTTTGTTCAAGATGATTAATTTTAGCTCGTTTACCTTTGTGACTTAGCACGATCTCTAATGGTAGCCGCCCAACTCGTCTTTGAATAACTCCAGAAAGTTTAGCAAAATCATGACCCCATTGAATTAAAGATTTATCATCATTAGTTCGATGAGAACGTGCTAAAGATAGGACATAGACAGCTTCTAGTAAGTTGGTTTTACCCTGAGCATTTTCACCAATCAACACATTAGTTTGTGGTGAAAAATCAAGTGCTAATGAATCATAATTGCGAAAATGAGCTAATTCAAGGTGTTCTAAATACATTTTAAGCCTTCACAATTTCGTAAACTTCGCCACTACTTAATTTGATTATGTCACCTTGATACAATTTTTTGCCGCGTCGATTTTCAGCTTGACCATTTAAGGTCACTGGTTGTTCTTGCAAATAAAATTTTGCTTGACCACCGCTGCCAATGATGCCTTCTTCTTTCAATAATTGCGTCAAAGTTAAATAATCGGCGGTTAATTTGATCTGTTTCATAACAATCACTCCCACCAATAAAAATATAAGTTTCATTATTCAATTATACCCTTTTTAACCAATCAAAACAACGATGTTAGAATTTTAATGCGATTTAAGACCATTTATAGTTAGCTAATATATTTTGACCAAAAAAGCTAAAATTGCTGAAAATGAATTATATGACGATATAAGCCAATTCTTCATCAATGACCTAAATAAAAAAACAAGCTTTAAATATTTCAACAATAAAATATTTAAAGCTTGTTTTGTAAACAGCCGAGCTAGCTACTAAAAAGTTCTAACTGGTGTAATTAATTGAATATAGTGTTCAGCGTCTTCAGAAGGTACTAAAGTAAACGGCAGTAAATTAGTTGTGAAAGACAATTTGATTTCAGTTGAGCCGAATGCTCGGAGCGCATCTTTTAAGTAATCCGGATTAAAGGAAATATCTAATTCATTACCTACTAATGAACTTAAACTTAATTCTTCTTCGACATTACCAACATCTGGAGAGTTACTAGACAGTGTTGCCATATTTTCAGCTGGATTAACTTGTAAGCGAACAACATTATTTCGACTTTCATGAGAAAGTAAAGAAGCACGTTCAACAGAAGCTAATAAAGTTGATGCATCAATTTGAATAGTTGTCGTTGAATCCGTAGGAATTAAACGAGTTGTGTCTGGATAATTGCCTTCAAGTAACCGTGAATAAAATTGTGTCTGGCCAAAAGTGAAGAGCACTTGGTTATCTGTAATTTTTAGTTGCACATCATCTTGATAGTCAGCTAACATTCTCGCTAATTCAGTTAAACTTTTACCGGGAATTACAAAATCGTAATTACCTTCAACATTAGGTAAGTCAAGTTTACGTTGAGCTAGGCGATGACTGTCAGTAGCAACGGCCAACAAGCCATCAGCATTAATTAAGAAATGAACACCTGTTAAGATAGGACGACTTTCTTGAGCTGAAACAGCTAAGACGGTTTGGTTAATTAAACCTCTTAATAGATCTGCAGAAAATTCTAACTGACTTGCATCACTTACTTCTGGTAAATGCGGATAACTATTTGCATCAAAACCAATAACAGTGAATTCAGATTTTCCTGAAGTTAAAGTGACTTGGAAATTATCTTTAACTTCAAAAGTAAATGTTTCTTCAGGTAATTTTTTAACGATTTCACTAAAGAAACGAGCAGTAATAATAATTGAACCTGTTGACTCAATTTGTAATTTCAACGCTTCGTCAGTTACAGGTAACATTGTTTCAATTGAAATATCAGCATCGCTACCTGTTAATTTTAATCCCGCTTCGGTCAAATCAAATTTAATCCCTGTCAAAATTTGAATAGCCGTTTTTGATGGGACAGCACGTAAAACATTATTAAATTGACGAATGAAGTTAAGACGATCAATTGTAAATTTCATTGGATACCCTCCTAGGTGTTTTTATTATATATATAAAAGAATTTAAAGTAATAGTAATAGGCTTTGTTGATTATGTGGATAAAGGAAAATGTTCCGTTAGATTGGTTATTTGTCCTGTGTATAACTTGTGGAAATTTTTGGGGACGATTAAAAAGTTTTCCACAGGCTAGCCTTTAAGTAATTTTTTTAAATCACTAATTTGAGAACGTAATTCTGAATCGTGATTTTGATCTTGCACAATTTTTTCATGGGCATGAATAACAGTTGTGTGATCTTTGCCGCCAAACTCTTTACCAATTTTAGGTAAGGAATTTTCCGTTAATTCGCGTGAAAGATACATGGCTATTTGCCGGGGAACAACAATATTTTTAGTCCGCTTCTTCCCAGTTAGATCGGAAACTTGAAGACGATAATATTGAGCGACAACTTCTTGAATCTTGCTAATTGAAAGACCATGTTGTTGCGCTGAATCTTTGAGTCCCTTAAGCGCAGCAATAGCAGTCTCTAAAGTAATATCGATTTTATTAATTGTGGCATAGGCTTGAACGCGAACCAGTGCTCCTTCAAGTTCACGAATATTAGTATCAATTTGGCCGGCGATGTAATTTAACGTTTGATTATCAATTTCCAATCCTTCAGCGACCGCTTTATTACGCAAAATAGCAATTCGTGTCTCCAAATCTGGCGGTGTGATATCCGCAGATAGGCCCCATTTAAAGCGCGAAATTAAGCGATCTTCCAACTTAGGAATATCACTAGGAATACGATCAGAAGTTAAAACAATTTGTTTTTTGTTTTCATATAATTTGTTGAAAGTATGGAAGAATTCTTCCTGAGTCGCTTCTTTATCTGCAAAGAATTGAATATCATCCACTAATAACAAATCAACGGAGCGGTATTCACGCCGAAATTCTTCCTGTCGACGGGTGCGAATGGAATTAATAAAATCATTGGCGAATTCTTCACTGGTTACATACTTAACTTTTGCTTCAGGATTACGCCGTAAAACTTCATGACCAATAGCTTGCATCAGATGGGTTTTACCTAATCCAACACCACCGTAAAGATTAAGCGGATTGTAAACTTGTCCTGGTTCCTCAGCAGCAGACAGTGCAGCTGCTTGCGCTAAGTAATTACCAGAGCCAACGACAAAACTATCAAAAGTATATTTATCATTTAAATGGGTATCATGAGCATAAACTTGACCAGGCGCATCAACGCCAGTCACGATTGGATCATCAACATCTTCTTTATGATTTTCATTGGGAACTGTTAAATCGAGGCGAATTTTTTGCCCAGTGTAGTCTTGCAAAATTGTCTCAGATTCAGCAACTAAGTTACGATCCCAATAATCACGATGAAAGGCAGAAGGTAATTCTAAAGTTAAGACACCATTAACTAAAGAGATCGGTTCTACAGGTGCGATCCAAGTGTCATAACTAACGGATTCAAAGTTTTTTTGCAATTCGGAAACGAGTTTTTCCCATAGTAATTTTTCATTAGCCAATTTTCAATACTCCTTTCCTAAAATAAAAAGATAAATTAAGTTTATCATTCTCAAAAAAAGTTTTCCACAGCTTTCCAATATTTAAAAAAATTAATCACAGAAAAGGAATAAGTAATCCACTAGCTGTGGATAAAATTAGAAAACAAACAATAAATTTTAAAAATTAAACAGCCAATTGTGGATAACTAAAAGATAAATCAAGCTAGAAATTAACGTTTTTGAATTTTTAACAGGGGCTGTGGATAAATTTTAAGACAGGGTGTGAATTTTGGAAAAACCTGTGGATATTGTTGTGCATTTAAAATAATTTTCCACAGCTAATTAACGCCGATTTTTTAAATTGTGGAAAACTTTTTGTCAAATTTTTACTTTTTAATTGGAAAAAAAGTAAAAGACAGTTTCTTTTTGCACGTGTATATGCTAGTATATTTAAGTAATTGCGCTGGAAGAAGTCGATTTAACCGATCTTCATGGTGTATCCACTGTATTATATTTAGGAGGTGCAGCACACATGACAACTAAGAGAACATATCAACCAAAGAAACGTCATCGCGAACGAGTTCATGGTTTTATGAAACGTATGAGCACGAAGAACGGTCGTAGAGTATTAGCTAGACGCCGTGCTAAAGGTAGAAAAGTATTATCTGCTTAAAGGCCACTGGGATCAGTGGTTTTTTTTATTAATTTCAATTTGATTTAAAAAGGACAAAGATTGGACAAGTCAGATGCGTAAGTCTTATCGAGTAAAAAAAGAAAAAGAATTTCAACTAGTATTTGAGACTGGTCGTTCAGTTGCTAATCGTAGTTTTGTAATCTATCGATTAGATAAACCCGGACAGGCTCATTTTCGTGTCGGCATTTCTGTGGGCAAAAAAATAGGGCATACTGCAGTCAGCCGTAATCGGATGAAACGTTATATTCGACAAAGCCTCCATGAATTAGATGGCGAATTGAAGCAAGACGTCGACTTTTTAGTTATTGCCCGAAAAAATGCAAAAAATTTAACTATGGCAGAGACTAAAAGTAATCTGATACATGTGTTAAAATTGAGTGAGCTGTTACCTGTCGAACAGGAAGACTAGACAGTGACTAAAATTTGATTCGTGAGGAAAAATTAGTGAAGAAACGATCGCATTTAAAAAGAGTTTTATTGGCGGTTTCGTTATTAAGTTTAATGTTGTTCTTAACAGCATGCGGTAATTTGAATGCGCCAATTACAAGTGAAAGTACCGGTTTTTGGGATCATTATGTGTTATATTCCTTTTCACGCTTTATTTTGAAGTTAGCTTCATTATTAGGTGGTAGTTATGGTTGGGCAATTGTTGTCTTTACAATTATCGTACGGATTATTTTGTTACCATTAAATCATTTCAGTACGAAAAATATGAAGAAACAAAGTGCTATCCAACCAGAATTACAAGCACTTCAAAAGAAGTACAGTGGCAAAGATGTTGAAACACAACAAAAACTTCGTGAAGAAACACAGAAGTTGATGTCTGAGGCTGGCGTCAATCCAATGTTGGGTTGTTTACCAATGCTAATTCAATTGCCATTTATGTACGCCTTGTATCAAGCAATTTGGCGGACCACGGAATTACGTCAGGGAACATTCTTATGGATGCAACTTGGTGAACGGGATCCATACTACATTATGGCTATCTTAGCGGGTGTTTTCACGTTCTTAAGTACTTGGATTAGTAATATGTCAATGCCACAAAATGGTTCAACTGGTAAAATTATGATGTACGTTATGCCATTCATGATTATGATTCCAGCATTAACCATTGCATCAGCTATTTCACTTTACTGGGTTGTTTCTAATGCCTTCCAAGTTGTACAAACTTTAATTTTGCAAAACCCATTCAAGGCTAAGCGCGAGCAAGAAGAAAAAGAACAGGCGCAACGCGAACACGATCGTAATTTAAGACGAGCGCGTAAACGAGCTTACAGCAAGCATAAGAAATAATAGAAAGGAACGGAGTTGATCACATGGCTCAATATGAAGGTGAAACAATTGAATTAGCTATCCAAAGAGGATTGGCTGACCTAAAGATTGAACGCGAAGAAGCAGACATTCAGGTTGTACGCGAAGACTCACATGGTTTTCTTGGTATTGGTAAAAAGACCGCAATTGTTGAAATGCAAATTTCTCCAACGGTTGTTGCTGCCAAGAAAGCCAAGCAAGAAGTTCGAGATCAAAAAATTCAAAAAACGATTAAGAATGATGCTAAACAAGATCAACAAACCGTTTCTGAAATTAAAGATAAAGTTGCTGCTGAAGCTCAAAAAACAACGGAACCTTCCGAAAACAATCAGGTTATTAAGAAGACGCCTAGTTTTGAAAGAAACGATAATCAGGCAATTAAAGATTTATCAGTTTATTTAATGGACTTAACGAAACGTTTAGGCGCACCTGCATTAGTAAGAGTTGATCAGCAAAAGCAAGGCATCGTTTTTCACTTAGAAACTGCTAAAGAAGGCTTATTAATCGGCAAACATGGTCGTTCGATTAATTCGCTTCAGTATTTAAGTCAGACGTTCTTTAATCACCGTGGTCGTACACGCCAAACAATTATTCTTGATGTTGGTGATTATCGTGAACGTAGAGAACGGGCGTTAACCGCATTAACGAAGCGAACTGCTAGCAATGTAGTTGCTGACCATAAGGCCGTTTTTCTTGATCCAATGCCATCTTTTGAACGTAAGTTAGTTCATACATTGTTGTCAGATAATCCCTATGTTGAAACTTTTTCAGAAGGTACGGAACCTGATCGTTATGTGGTGATTGCACCTAGAAAAACAGTCATGCTACCTTAAGTTTTGACAAAATCATCAACATGCGCTATTATCTTCTCAACTTAACTAAATAGATAAAGTAGTCAAAGTGCTTTGTCCAGCGATTAAATTAATTTTTAATCGCTGGATTTTGAGCACTTTTTTTATTGGCGTTAATTAAAAAAGGAGTAAAACAATGCTGAGTGTTACAGAATATGATACGATTGCCGCTATTTCAACACCACCTGGCGAAGGTGCGATTTCAATTGTGCGCCTGTCTGGTGAAGATGCGATTAAGATTGCCAATCAGGTCTTTCGTGGTAAAAATCTGACCAAAGTAGCCAGCCATACGATTCATTACGGGCATATTATTGACCCGACAACTAAACAAGAACTCGATGAAGTGATGGCTTCCGTAATGCGAACACCAAAAACATTTACTCGAGAAGATATTGTTGAAATTAATTGCCATGGTGGGATTGTGCCCACAAACAAGATTTTGCAATTATTATTGGCTAATGGTGCAAGATTAGCTGAACCTGGTGAATTTACTAAGCGTGCTTTCTTAAACGGTCGCATTGATTTAACTCAGGCAGAATCTGTCATGGATTTGATCCGCGCTAAAACAGATCGTTCAATGCAAGTAGCTTTGAATCAATTAGATGGTAATCTTCAACATTTGATTCATCATTTACGTCAAGATATTTCAGATGTTTTGGTTCAAGTTGAAGTTAACATTGACTATCCTGAATACGATGAAGATGAAGTAACTGCTAAACTTTTAATGGAAAAAGCAATTGAAGTTAAAGCACGTATTCAACAACTACTAGCAACAGCTCAACAAGGTAAAATCCTTCGAGATGGTTTAGCAACTGCGATTATTGGTCGTCCTAATGTAGGTAAATCATCACTTTTAAATTATTTATTGCAGGAAGACAAGGCGATCGTTACTGATGTTGCCGGTACAACGCGTGATGTTTTGGAAGAATACGTTAATGTTCAAGGCGTACCATTAAAATTAATTGATACAGCTGGTATTCATGAAACAGACGATAAGGTTGAAAAAATCGGTGTTGAACGAAGCAAGAAAGCCTTAGCCGGTGCTGATTTAATTATCCTAGTGCTTGATGCTAGTGAACCATTAACTGCTGAAGATCGCGAATTGTTAGAAATGACGCGCGAACAAAAACGAATTATTATCTTAAATAAATCAGATTTACCACAAAAAATTTCACCAGAACAATTAGCAACACTTGGTGTTACTGAAGATCCGATTGTTGCCTCAGTTAAAGACAATCAAGGAATTGCGGCTGTTGAACAGGAAATCAAAACACTATTCTTTGGTGGTATTGAGAATCGTCAACAAGATGTTTTGGTCTCTAATAATCGCCAAATTGGTTTATTGGAACAAGCAGAAGTTGCGTTGGACAGTGTTATTTCTGGATTAAATGCTAATATGCCGATTGATTTAGTACAAATTGACATGACAACTTGTTGGGAAAAATTAGGTGAAATTACTGGTGAAAATGCACCTGATGAATTAATTACGCAATTATTCAGTCAGTTCTGTTTAGGAAAGTAGGTTTAGATTTTGGATTTAAAAGTTAAACAATATGACTCTCACGAGTACGATGTGATTGTAGTAGGTGCCGGCCATGCTGGTTGTGAGGCTGCATTAGCTGCTGCACGAATGGGGCAAAAAACATTATTGCTAACAATTAATCTGGACATGGTTGCTTTTATGCCTTGTAATCCATCAGTTGGTGGACCAGCAAAGGGGATTGTCGTCCGTGAAGTTGACGCATTAGGCGGTCAA
>DXBN01000199.1 GCA_019116505.1 Candidatus Enterococcus avicola
TGTTTTTTCAATCATTTGTTTTAAGTGTTGAGCCGTCCCCTCACCGGAAGCACAAATCGCTAAAATCGCTAAAGGTAATTCTTCTATAGGGCTCTCATTCACTTCTGGTTCGAGTGTTTCTTGGAGCGTACTATAACCTGTGAATTCTTTTAACGATTCAACTAAAGTATCAAGTGTCGTTCCCAACGTTTCGGCCTTTCTAGCCGCTTCTAAAACAATCGGTGTGGTGACCATATCTAACGTGCGTAAAGGAATCCCTGTTTCTATTTTTAGTTTTTCATTAAAATTCGCTAGCGATCCCATATCAACTAATAATAAAACACCGCTCCCTCTATTCGCTTGGCTAATCTTGGTTTTGATTTTTTCATAAGCGACTTTCGGAGACATATCTAAAGGCATATCAACTGCCAAAGGTTGTTGAATTCCAAGTAACTGACGAGCGACCGCAGCCATGCTTGAAGCTGTACTGTTACCGTGAGCCGCAACAACGATCCCGACCTCTCCTTCACTTGGGTTATAACGTAGTGAAATCAATAAGGCGGCTAAATAATACTTTTCATCTTCTGGAATCTCAATACCAAAAAAATTCGCAATCATTTGGTGAATTTCGTGGGCCAATTCAAATTCAACTGGATAGTCTGCTACCATCGCCCGAATATTATTATTAATCGCTCTTGTTTCACCAATAGCAAATTTCTTTAAAAAGGCACCAATATGCAAACTCATTCCATAAATGAAGTTTTGGCGATTTTCTGTTGGAATATACGATTCAACATGACGATAAATTAAATTGGTCACTTCGATGACTTTCTCATCAACAAACTCACTTAACTTATTGGAAGTCGAAAAAGAAAAGCCATGATCGCGATAAAATGATTGCAAATGAACATTAATATCCGTAGAAATAAAATGATTAATCGCCTCTTGGTCAATCCCATCTGATTTAAGTAACGCCGCTTTATCACCAATAATGTCATACAAATTATACGGCAGTTCATATTGGTCACGATAACGACTATTGATTTGCTGATTTGGATTAACAATCATCTTTTTAGGCAAATAATTCGATAAACCCATTGATAACTCTCTACGACTAGTTAAAGTATCTAACCCCGAACGTATGCCTTCTGGTAAATCATTAATCGACAAATCAATTTGTTCGCGATGCATATGATTTAAAAAGCCACGCGCACAAACAAGTTGAACGCTTGATTTTAATTGCCCAATATTTCCAAAAGTTACACTCCCAATTAACGCTTTAATCACATCTTCTGTTAATGAGATCCGACGTTGAATTCGGCTAGCTTCTTGCGCAACCATTAAATGAATAAAATCAATTTTTTCTTGTGGACTACGCTGTTCAAAAGAGGGCAACTGAATATGAATCGGAATTCGACGTAAAAAAGTATCTAATAATGTGGAACTCGGATTTTCAGTTGTCGCTCCAATAATCCGGACATTGGCATGGTGATTTTTACCAATTTCACCTAACCGATTATAGACGCCATGGTCCATAAAATAAAAAATCATTTCTTGACCTTCTGGTGGCAAGCGATGAATTTCATCTAAAAATAAAATCCCACCATCTGCTTGATCCATTAGTCCTTCTTTTTCATGCTCAGCCCCAGTAAAAGCCCCTTCAACGTAACCAAATAAATGA
Source organism: Candidatus Enterococcus avicola (assembly GCA_019116505.1). Classification (GTDB taxonomy): domain Bacteria; phylum Bacillota; class Bacilli; order Lactobacillales; family Enterococcaceae; genus Enterococcus_I; species Enterococcus_I eurekensis. The sequence continues at coordinate 1,661 of DXBN01000199.1, forward strand.
CTCATTAAAAGTTGCGGATTATGAGCATAGTCCGCACAGTTAAAAACGACCAATTCTTTTTCTTCTTGAATGACTTGATTTTCTTGCGCATATTGAAACATCATATGAGCAAAATACGTTTTACCAGAGCCTGTTGGACCAGTAATTAAACAATTCAAGCCTTTAGGAGGATATAAAATAGCAGCTTTCGCCTGTTCCACTGCATTTTTTAAACTGTTATGACTTCCAATTAGGTCCTCAAAAATATCGCGTTGATCATTTACAACCGCAGGTAATTCTTGTGTCTCAACTTCTTCAGGTAGTAAAGTTTGCTCAATCGTCTCTTCAACAATCATTTCCTCAATAAAATATTCGACTGGTCGTCCGTTTGTTTTTGCTAATTTGCCTTCTCGAACAAGCGCATTTAGATCTTTACTCACATTCGAGCGTTGCAAGGATAAACTTTCTGAGATTTCTTTTGTTGTGAGAGAGCGACTGTTGTCTATTAGTAATTGTTCAACAACGTACGCATAGATTAATTTCTTTCTTGTACTCAATTAAACACTCCTCTCTGTGCATTCATCCAACATACTAGCTTACTATATTCTTAATTATAACGATAAATTTTAAATATTGCTATTTTAAACTCAATCACCAAAATAAGACCATTCATTTCACAGTTATTTTTCAAAACATAAAAAAACTCGAAATCCTATCATATCAAGGATTTCGAGCAGTAAATTCTTAAGCTTCTTGAGCTACTGGGTAAACTGATACTTGTTTTTTGTCGCGGCCTTTACGTTCAAAACGTACTACGCCATCAACTTTAGCAAATAATGTATCGTCTCCACCAATTCCTACGTTCGCGCCTGGGTAAATTTTCGTACCACGTTGGCGGTAAAGGATTGATCCTCCAGTAACAGTTTGACCGTCAGCACGTTTAGCGCCTAAACGTTTTGATTGTGAGTCACGACCGTTAGATGTAGAACCTCCACCTTTTTTTGTAGCGAAGAATTGTAAATTCATTTTCATCAACATGAGATGCACCTCCTATTGTTTCGTTAGTGTTTGTACTTCGATTGAATCGCTATTTTCTGATTGGACAGATTGGAGTCCAAGTAACAAATTTTCTAATAAAATTTGTGTAATATTTGTTTGTTCTTGAGTTAGTGAATGATGACTTGGGATTTCAACATAAAGTTGTCCGCCTTCGCTTTCATTCGACTCAATCAATGGCTTCACTCCAGCTAAAGAATCAATACCATTGACAGCACTAATTGCTAAAGCAGAAACTGCAGCACAAACGATATCACTGCCATATTCTCCTGCATTCGCATGACCAGTTAATTCAAATGATTTGATTCTTCCTGAGTCATTGCGTTTAAATAATCCCTTAATCATAATAGCTTTTCCTTACTTTTCTTATTATGCATTGATTGCATCAATAATTACTTTTGTATACGGTTGACGGTGACTTTGTTTACGGTGAGAACCTTTTTTAGGTTTGTATTTGTAAGTTACAACTTTCTTTTGTTTACCGTGTTTTTCAACAGTTCCCTCAACAGTTGCACCTGCCAATGTTGGCGCACCTACTTTAGTTGTTTCTCCACCTACTAAAATAACTTCATCAAAAGTCACTTTTTCGCCTGCTTCTACGTTTAATTTCTCAACGTAAATTGCTTGACCTAATTCAACTTTGACTTGTTTACCACCAGTTTTGATAATTGCGTACATGCTCTGAAGCACCTCCTCATATTTAGACTTAGACTCGCCATCCTAAGTGACTTTCGTACTTAATACTTATTCTGTGCGGTTGTAGTTGTGGTGCTCACAATTACAACAATCCAATTCTAGCAAAAAGATGGTCCGACGTCAATCAAATTTTATTGAAATATCCATCTTTTTTTCATAACACGCTTTTTCATTGCCAGTAACTGGGAATATTTTGCTCATAAGCAGAAATTTTTTCTTCTTCTATTAAAGTTTCGCCGATCTCATCTAAACCATTCACTAGGCGATGTTTCCACATTTGGTCAATTTCAAATGAGAAGACGTGATCGTTTGCGCGGACCATTTGGTTGACTAAATCAATTTCAATCACTTCGTTTGCAGAACACTCCGATAACACCTTAACTTCCTCTTTAGGCAAACGAATCGGTAACAACCCATTTTTCACCGCATTCATATAGAAGATATCACTGTAACTTTCTGCAATAATTGCACGAAAACCATAATCCATTAAGGACCAAGCTGCATGTTCACGAGAAGAACCCGAACCAAAGTTATCGCCTGTGACTAAGATTGTGGCTTCTGCATACTGTGGTTCATTTAAAACAAACTCGGGATTCGGGCTACGATCGCGTAAGTAACGCCAATCATCAAATAAAAATTCACCAAATCCGGTTTTCTCAATTCTTTTTAAATATGTTTTAGGAATAATTTGATCGGTATCAATATTATCATTCATAAACGGTACGGATTTTCCTTGGTATACAGTAAAAGCTTCCATATTATATCCCCTCCTTGACAAGTTCACGGACATCCATAAATTTCCCATGAATCGCAGCCGTTGCCGCCATCGCTGGAGAGCATAAATGCGTGCGTGAATTCTTCCCTTGACGACCGACAAAATTACGATTCGAAGTTGACGCGCAATGAATAAATTCAGGAACTTTATCGGGATTCATTCCCAGACACATCGAACAGCCTGGCTCACGCCATTCAAAACCGGCTTCTTTAAAAATTTGGTCTAATCCAATTTTTTCGGCTGCGTGACGCACCGGTCGAGAACCCGGCACCACAATTGCCGTTACACCTTCTTTGACTTTCTGTCCTTTAACAAAACGTGCAGCTTCCTCTAAGTCAGACAAGCGTCCGTTCGTACAGGAACCTATAAAGACATATTCAATCGGAATATCAGAAGCTTGCTGTCCAGGTGTTAAATCCATGTATTCATACGCTTGTTGATCATTATGATCTTGAATTTCGGGAAAAGGCATTTCGATTGAAACACCCATCTCAGGATTCGTTCCCCAAGTAATGTATGGTGCTAAAGTATTCGCATCAAGCGTAAGTACTTTATCAAAATCGGCTTCTGAATCGGTATAAAGCGTCTGCCAGTCAGCAATTGCCGCCTCAAACTGCTCGGGTGCGTATTCGCGACCTTTAATAAACTCAAACGTTTTTTCATCTGGCGCCATCATCCCAATTTTTGCGCCACCTTCAATCGACATGTTACAAATCGTCATGCGTTCTTCCATCGTTAAGCTTTGAATGGTATCCCCAAAAAATTCAACCGCGTACCCGACTCCGAAATCCACACCGTAAGTTGCAATTAAGGCCAAAATAATATCTTTGGCATAAACGCCAGGTTTTAATGCGCCAGTCACCTTAACGCCCATTTTTTTGGGTTTCTTTTGCCAAAGGGTTTGTGTCGCAAAAACGTGTTCTACTTCACTCGTTCCAATTCCAAAAGCAATCGCACCAAAGGCCCCGTGTGTTGCGGTATGCGAATCCCCACAAACAATCGTTTTTCCTGGTTGCGTTAAGCCAACCTCAGGTCCTACCATATGAACAATTCCTTGACGATCGGAACCATTATCACAAAGCGTAATATTGAATTCTTCACAGTTTGCCCGTAGTGTATCCATTTGTTTTTTTGAAACCAAATCCGTAATCGTAAAAATATCTTTCGTTGGCACGTTATGATCCATCGTCGCAAAAGTTTTATCTGGTCGACGAACTTTACGACCGGCTTCTCGTAAGCCTTCAAATGCTTGGGGCGAAGTAACCTCATGAATCATTTGCAAATCAATATAAATTAGTTGAACATCTTCCCCATGACCTGATACAACATGACGTTCCCAGACTTTATCAAACAATGTTTTTCCCATAATTACTCGCTCCTCACTTGATTCGTTTAATCACTTCTTGCGTAAAAGTACTTGTAGACGTCGTTCCACCTAAATCGCTCGTCAAAATTCCAGCTTCCATTGTATCAAAACAGGCTTTTTCAATTTTTTCTGCCATCGCTTCTAATCCGAAAGATTGACGTAACATCAAACTTGCTGACAAAATCATCGAAACAGGGTTCGCAATGTCTTGACCAGCAATATCGGGCGCCGAACCATGAATCGGTTCATAAAGCGCAATCCCACTTTCGCCATAACTCGCACTTGGTAAGACTCCTAATGTTCCAGGGAGAACAGATGCCTCATCGCTCAACACATCCCCGAACAAATTTTCTGTGACAATCACATCAAATTCTCTTGGATTTTGAATGATTTTCATCGCTGCAGAATCGACGTATTGATGCGTCAGCGTACAATCTGGAAATTCCAAAGCGATTTCTTCAGCAATTTTGCGCCACAGTTTACTTGAGGCTAAAACATTCGCTTTATCGACAGACATTACTTGTTTTTTACGTCCTTGAGCAATTGAAAAAGCCTGACGAACAATCCGTTTGATTTCAGCTTCATTGTAGTAACACGTATCGTACGCTTCCGTTTCTCCTAAGAAACGAGGCTCACCAAAGTAGATACCACTCGTCAACTCTCGCACAATCACAAAATCCGTTCCTCTTACGATCGACTCTTTAATCGGTGAGCGCTCAAGCAAAACTTCCGGGACTTGAATTGGACGAATATTGGCAAACAGCTTTAAAGCCTTACGCAAGGCCAACAACCCCTGCTCTGGCGTTTTAACCGCCTGATCCCATTTCGGACCACCAATCGCACCTAATAAAATCGCATCGGCTGTCTGACAAGCAGCTAAAGTCTCTTCTGGTAAAGGGTCATTTTTTTGATCAATTCCAGCACCACCAAAAGCATGTTCTTCAAAGGTAAA
>DXBN01000026.1 GCA_019116505.1 Candidatus Enterococcus avicola
ATGTATTTGTTGGTGGATTTATTGGATCACCAGCAATGAATTTCTTTAATGTGATTTTTGAGGGTAACAAAATTACTGATGAAGATAGTAATTTTGAACTTGCAGTGCCACAAGGATGTGTTAAAGTCTTAAATGATAAAGGCTATCAAGGTAAAAAATTGATTTTTGGCATTAGACCCGAAGATTTACATACAGAGAATGCTTTTTTGGACACTTTCCCCAATGCGGTTGTTTCTGCGACTGTTGTCGTATCAGAATTACTTGGTGCTGAGTCACAATTATATAGTAAGATTGGTAATACAGAAGTGGTTGCTAAAGTAGATGGACGTGATATTAAAGAAACTGGTTCAGAGTTAAAACTTGGCTTTGATCTGAATCGTTCGCATTTCTTTGATCCTGAGAGTGAAATTTCAGTTTATTAATACATGTGTATATTAAATTAAATAAAAAGCCGGTATCAGGAACTTCTGATACCGGCTTTTTATTATTCGATAAATTTTATGTTTATTAATAATTTATATTATTGTATGATGACGGCCAAAGAAAAAGATGAGTCAAGCAATAATTTTGCCTGATTCATCCTTTTAAAATTTTAAAGTTAAAAATTACCGTTTAAAAAACTAATGATGCATTTAGCTGCTAGGGGTTTATCACCAACTTGGCAGTGACGCTCACCACCACTACGTTCAGTAAAGACTTTACTAGTTATTGAACGAGCGTTTGTCAATTGTAATGCTTCTTTAGCTGCTGTATCAGCAGGGACGTACAAATCTTTTGAACAACCAATTAAGAGAACATCTTGCGTAATCCGGTCAAGCTTACCATCCATGGAATACTTGGTAGCTTCCATAACAAAGTCGACGGGACGCTTAGCAAAAGTTATATCCATTCCTTTACGCATTTTAAAAGCAAGGTCAACGTTGTTTTTAGCTTTTTCGATAAGCGTATCATTAAATTTTTCTTGTAAGGCAACATTGCCAGTTAAGTTAGGGATGATTTTGTCAGCTCCAGGCATCTTCATGATTAAAGCATCGGCCATGTCGTACATCACATCAAAAGCTAGTACTTTTTTAATACGTGGTTCATAGGCAGCGGCACGAGTTGCTAAGTAGCCACCTAATGACATGCCTAAAATATCGGCTTCTTCAATGTGGTAATAATCTAATAATGCTCCGACGGGCTTTTCCCATTCTGAAGTGAGTGGCACCCCAGTTCGTACACAAACACCCTGTCCGGGACCTTCGAATAAAATGAAGTTATAATCTGGTAGGGTGTCGTATAATCCTTGGGAAAGTGTTAGACGGATGATTTCTTCCATATATGAGTCAAAACCACCATGGAAAAGAATCGTTTTCGTAGCATTTTTGTGGTTGAGTCGGACTACTGGCATAGAACCAGCACCATAAGGAACTTTATCAAAGATTAACTGTGACGTGTCGATGCTTTTATAATAATCTTCTGAAAAACGGCGATATGTTTCCTTTTTACGCTCATCTTCTTCACTTAAAAAGAAGTCAGCTAATTGGAAATAAGCAGAAGCTAAATCATATTGCTTTTGTTTTTCTGTTTGATTCCCTAAGTCATACCACGTCTGGTACCAGTTTTCTTGATTAGTAATATGACTGACGGCTTCTTGGATTACGTTTTGCACTTTTGGATCGTTATAGTAAGGTTCCATAAAACGATTGACCTGAAAATTAAATTGTTCGTTTGACATATATTTACGATACATTGATTTAGCTCCTTTTTGGTCACGGTATAGTGTTATTAATCTTTTCCACAAAAATATCGTAACATGATTATTATTTGCATGCAAGTGCTTGCTTGCAAATAAGCGCGTGTTATAATTAGCCATGCTTTAAAAAAGTAAAATATTTTGCAAATTATGGTAAGTATAGGGAGTAGCATGATGGATAACCATGTAGTTGATCAAAAAATTATGGATGCTTTTGCTGATTTAGCAGGTTCTTACGGGTATAAAGGAACGACAACCCGTAAAATTGCGCAACAGGCTGGTGTAAATGAAAGCACGATTTTTAGACATTTTTCTGGTAAGCAAGGTATTTTAAAAGCACTAATTGAACGGTATCAAGATGAAATAAATAAAGCTGAGCTTTCTTTTCATACCAGTGGGAATGTGGAAATGGACATTCGTCATGCCATCAGTATTTATCAATATTTTATTGAACAACATAAAAGTATTTTTTTGATAGCTTTACGGGAGAGTTCACAATTTCCTGAGTTAGGTCAAGCGATTCAAAGGCTATTACTCATACAAAAAGAAATGTTATTTAAATTGTTTCGTAATTTAATTGAACAAGGACAATTGAGTGCTCAGAATAATCTTGAAATGGAAATTAGCAATTTAGTTTTGATGAATTTTTCACAGGCGGTATTAAAACTAGCCTATCCAAACACGTCAATAGTCATTAGTGATCAGGATTACCTAGATAAAAACATTCAAACCTTTGTTAGCAATTTAAAAAAGTAGTTAAATAAAATCATTTTGGAATGGCTATTATTCCATAGTGATGGCGAGGGCATTACAGTAATTGAAATCCCCCATAATTGTTAAATGTAAAAATTAACAGTTATGGGGGATTTTTATAATAACAAACTATTTTTTAACGTTTATATAATTATGCGTCGTGAAAAATATTGTTTTACAAATAGAAACAAAGTAATATGTGACTATAATTATTTGCTGGAAGGTTACTTTATGAAGTTTAAAAAACAATGTGTGTTAGGGGACAAGGATAAGATAGTTCCTGAAATAAAAGAATTTGATCGTTTTGTAAAAAAGATGTCGACAAGTGATAGTTTATTATCACGTCACCAATTGACCAAATTGACACAAACAGGTCAAGTGATATTACGTCCATTGCAATCACGTTTGAATGAAAAATTACCAAATCGACCATTGAATTTATCGTTGATTGTTTATAAGAATGACTTACGGTTAAGACAATTACACGTTATTTTGCCGACAGGTGAGGTAGCCGAAGTTTACCAATATTTGAGTCAACTCAATGCTTTATTAACAGGAGTTATTTCTGAACATGATTTCTATGACAATCTTATGATGAAATCTGAACCAAGCGTACAAGTAAAAACAGCAGATAAATTAACCCGGGCGAATCAATCATTGAAACAGCGGATTAGACAGCTAACAGAGACAAAGATTCAACTAACATCACAATATGAAAATGCCCAAGCGCAGTCAAAGCAGCAATTAAATCAATTAGTAATTAGTGATAAACAAAATCAGGAGTTACAGTTAAAAATTAAACAACTTGAGCAAAAAATTAAAGATTATCAGTTTGAGTTTGCCAAGCAAAAAGAAGAAATGGGCTTTATCCGTGAACAAATTCGTATTAAACAGACAAAGCAGAAACGAAAAAAATTAGTGAAACAAGCCCAGGCTACTGAGCATGTTTGTCCGAAATTAGATGATAAGTTCTTTAAAGAAAAAATCGCTAGTTTACAGCAGCAAGTTGTCAAAGCGCAACAAGAATTACAAATATATAGGAAACAACGTTCTTCTAGTTTGCAAGTCAGTCGTTCGGAAAAAATCAGGCAGTTAACTAGCGAGTTGGATTTAACTTGTATTGACGATTACCATCCATTACTTCGTTTGGTGCATAAATATAATGAATTAGTTGCTGAAGATTTAGTTTTATGGCAGCAAATGCAAGGTCATTTCGTAAAGGTTGATAATCAATGGCAATTCATTGACCAAAATGGTCAGGCTTATGAATTATCTGAATTATCTTTAAACGGCATCATATCAGAAACGCTGACAACTAATTATTATTATTCCGCACGTCAACGGTCCGATACGGGTTATATCATGTTGATTAGACAATTAAACAAACAGGTTACTAATGGTCAAATTGAGAATCATAAAAATGAAACTGATACGCCGATACGATTGGTGAACAAGCAAGTTTTAATCATTTCTTGGTGGGGTGAGACTGTTAAAAATGCGGCTAAAAAATTAAACTATTTTGGTATAGAGGTTGTTTGGCTGGATCCATCAGATATTAGTAATGATAAAATTATGCATGAGATGAACAAGGTACAGTATGATTTTGAATTAATTGTTATGCGAGGTGCCCATCATGAAACGGTGACAGCGGCTCATCGTTTGCGTCGGTCTGGTAGATTGGTCAAGGTGGCGAATAATCCTGGGGCAAGTGCAATGTTTGATTATGTTAGTGGTGCATTAGGATTAACTGACGACTAGCGGGTGTGTGACATGCCAAAAATAACTTGCAGAATGATAAAAAAATCAGTATTATAGGTTAAGTATTAAAAAGTAAATAACTCGACATCCTATCAAGAGTCAAGGAGGGACTAGACCCCGTGATCTGACACCAACTACCGTACGGTGATGTGGTAATTTCTAGCAGATGGGCGCATATCGACTGAACCCCGACGTGCCGCCTATGTGTGGTCGTTGGGGTTATTTATTTTGATTTTCGTTACGTAAAGGAGATATTTAATAAATCATGTCAGAAAAGCGTTTATTTACGTCAGAATCCGTTTCAGAAGGTCATCCAGATAAGGTGTCTGATCAAATTTTAGATGCCATTTTGGATGCCGTTCTAAAAGAAGATCCACAAGCACGAACAGCTGTTGAAACATCTGTCACAACTGGGTACGTTAATGTATTTGGTGAGGTATCAACGACCGCATATGTGAATAT
>DXBN01000200.1 GCA_019116505.1 Candidatus Enterococcus avicola
TAACTTTCTTTTGCTTATTGTACGTGACAGCAACAACTAAATACATCATTGAATACTCCCCCTTTTTCTCTTAATAAGACGTCGTTATCTTACCTCTTCAATCGGCCAATTAGGTATTAGAGTTAACCGCAGACAAATAAAATGAGGACATGACATCGGCCATATCCCCATTCTGATACATATTTTTATCTCATTAATTTTAGATTAATTACATTTTATTTGGAGTATGTAACCCTAATAACCTTAAATCTTCTTTCAATAGAACCGTCACCGCATATACTAAAGCTAGACGCGCATCTCTTTCAGAATCTTCGACTAAGATTTTAGTGTTTGCGTAGTATTTATTGAATGCTTGTGCTAGTTTAATCGCATGTTTTGCAATAATTGATGGCTCATATTTTTCAGCCGCTTGCATGACTACATCTGGGTAACTTTGGATGTATTTCATTACTTCCCAGCTAGCTTCATCATTCAATTGATAAGCAGCCTTTTCATTGACTTCAAATGCTGCTTTTTCTAAAATACTCATCGCACGAGCGTGGGCATATTGAACATATGGACCCGTTTCTCCTTCAAAGCGAACCACTTCTTCAAGGGTGAAGTCAAAGCTATTTAAGCGATCATTTTTTAAATCGTGGAAAACAACCGCGCCAACCCCAACTTGACGAGCAACTTCATCTTTGTTTTCAAGCGTTGGATTTTTCTCACTAATTTGAGCATGGGCCAGAGCAATCGCTTCATTTAAAACTTCTTCTAGTAAGACTATTTTCCCTTTACGAGTGGATAATTTCTTACCATCTTTCGTAATTAAACCAAATGGAATATGGTGCATATCGTCTGACCATTCAAAGTTCATTTGTTTTAACACAGCTTTTAATTGTTTGAAATGATAACTTTGTTCGTTCCCCACAACATACAATGATTTAGCAAAGTTATACGTACGTTCGCGGTATAAAGCTGCTGCCATATCACGCGTAATATATAAAGTCGCGCCATCTGATTTACGAATCAAGGCCGGATTCAAATCATAGCTTGATAAGTCTACGATATCTGCACCTTGGTCTGTTGCCAATAAGTGTTTTTCTTCTAACATTTCAACGATTTCATCCATCTTATCATTGTAGAAAGCTTCGCCGTTTAATGAATCAAACGAAACTTCTAACATATCATAAATTTTGTTGAATTCTTTCATTGATTCGTCACGGAACCATTGCCATAAATGCAATGCTTCTTCATCGCCGTCTTCTAATTTTTTAAACCAAGCACGTGCTTCATCTTCTAAAGTCGCGTCTTTTTCAGCTTCTTCATGGAAACCAACGTATAAACGTAGTAATTCATTAATTGGTTGAGCTTTAACGGCTTCTTCGCTACCCCATTTTTTATAAGCTACGATTAATTTCCCAAATTGCGTACCCCAGTCACCTAAATGGTTGATACGGATTGGTTGGTAACCAATTTTTTCTAAAATAAAGGCAATTGAATTTCCGATTACAGTAGAGCGTAAATGTCCCATTGAAATTGGTTTAGCAATATTTGGTGAAGACATGTCAATCGGTACATTTTGATTATTACCAATCGATTGATCGCCGTAATGGTTTTTCTCTTGAATGACTTTAGCTAAAATCGCTTGTGTGACAACGCCTTTATCCATAAAGAAGTTTAAGTAAGGTCCCACAACTTGAATCTTTTCGAAGTGACTACCGTCAATTTTCTCTGCTAATTCTTGGGCAATTTGTTGGGGTGCTTTGCGGTACGCTTTGGCTAAACCAAAGGCTGGAAAAGCCACATCCCCATGGCTTGCTGATTTTGGATTTTCTAAAAATTGTGTGACTTGCTCAAGCGTTAAATCATCTTTAACAACGTCGTAAATGGCTTTTGCTACAATGTTTTTGTTATTCATCTGTTTTCCTCCTATTAATCATCTACTTCTTTTTTAAATCATTCGAATATACGGTGTAAAACAAAAAAATCCCTAGTGTTATATTCACACTAGAGACGAGATTTCCCGCGGTACCACTCTGTTTGTTCGTTTACCGAACCCACTTTATCTAATAACGGTAGATGCCGTTTGCTATGCAAATTTCTCAAGGGCGCTTCACTTTTTCTTTTTATCCGGCTTCCACCACCCCGAACTCGCTTTAAAAGACAAAAAAGTTACTTTTCTTGATCAACAATCGAATATTCAATTTAATCACATGAATTATAACAAAGTTTCAGAAAATAAGCTAGCGAATTTCATCATTAATCTTTGTTAGGAAAAACCAAACTTGGATTGGCATTTAAATCCATCTGTGCGAGGTGTTGTTTTTTTAATTCAACATGGGCCGCCGCACCAATCATTGCTGCATTATCGCCACATAATTTTAATGGCGGGAAAATCACTTCGACATCAGATAACTCCGTAGCCACTGCTGCTGTTAAAGCGGAACGTAAGCCCTGATTAGCCGCAACACCGCCTGCAACGATTAATTGCTTAACTGGATATTCTTGACACGCACGAATGGTTTTATTCACTAGAACGTCAATCACACTTGCTTGGAAACTCGCTGCTAAGTCTTCTTTAACTAAAGTTTCACCCCGTTGCTCTGCATTATGTACAAAATTAATAAAAGAGCTTTTCAGTCCACTAAAACTAAAATCAAAATGTGGATCATGAATCATTGCTCTTGGGAAATGATAAGTATCTTGCCCTTGATGCGCCAACTCGTCAATTTCCTTCCCACTTGGGTATTTTAATCCCAACACGCGACCAACTTTGTCATACGCTTCACCGGCCGCATCATCGCGCGTTTCACCAATAATTTCAAAAGAACCATCTTCGGCCATATAGACCAATTCCGTATGCCCACCACTAACTAAAAGCGCCATTAACGGAAAAATTAATGGTTTCACAAAACGAGCTGCATAAATATGACCCGCCATATGGTTAACTGGAATTAAAGGTAAGTCGTGGGCCCAGGCAAACGATTTAGCCGCCGCAATTCCAATTAACAACGCTCCGACTAAACCCGGTCCTTGTGTTACTGCAACTGCTGACAAGTCCGCCACTTCAACTTGCGCTTCTTCTAACGCTTCTTCAATACAAATCGTAATCTCTTCGACATGGTGCCGACTGGCCACTTCGGGTACAATCCCACCGAAACGTTGATGGCTTTTAATTTGCGATGCAATCACATTACTTAATATTTTCGCGCCGTCTTCGACAACAGCGACACTTGTTTCATCACAGCTACTTTCAATAGCTAAAATTAATTCTCTCATTTATTCCTAGCCTACCTTACTTTTTTTAACATTATAATAGCGTCCTCAACGGGTGCATGATAGTATTTTTTTCGTACCCCTATCGCTTCAAATCCAGATTTTTGATACGCTTTTTTAGCCGCTTGATTCGATTCACGTACTTCTAAAAAAATAGAGGCGGCCGCTTTTTCACGGGCGAAGCTTGCTAATTGTTCTAGCAACTGTTGGGCAATCCCTTGCTTTTGCTGCGCCGGATGAACGGCCACTTGCATAATCTCGATTTCATCAACAACCAAGTGACAGGCTAAAAAGCCCACAACCTTGTCAGCTTGTTCATCAATAAAATAAAAACTATGAGGCAACTCCAAATCTGTTTCCCATTGTACTTTTGACCAAGGGGAACCATTGGGATAGCTTACGTCCGCGATTTGAAAGAGGATTTCGCTCAAAATATCCGTTGTAAAATTGTTTTTGTCTTTTATCATAAATACTTCACCATATCGATCGCATCTTCTTGATTTTCGTCATAATAATTTGGTAATACTTTCCTTGAAACATAGCCTAAGCGCCGGTACAATCGTTGTGCATCTTGATTACTGCGCCGTACTTCTAACGACATGGTGGCACAATTTAAAGAGTGTGCAAATTTTTCAGATTCATCTAATAAAAGACTACCTATACCCATCTCTTGGAAATTCGGCGAGACAGCGATGTTTGTAATATGGCCATCCGTCAAAAAAACACGAACACCCATAAACGCAATTATTTCTTCTTCATACAACACGCCTAAATAAAGATGCGAGTAACGTGAATACAACTCGGCCAAAAAGGCACTACGCGTCCAAGGCGTTTCTCCGCGATAGACTTTGCGTTGTAAATCCAACAAACTTTTAATATCGCCAATGTCTAACTGGCGAATCGTAAATGTTCGCTCTTGAATTTTTACGACTTTTGGTTGGTAATGTTTGCGAAAATTTTTAAAAATAGCTAACTGAAAAATATTAAACTTTTTCCACATAACTTTCCACTCTCACTTGTTGAGGCTGAGTTGCTAACCAATTTTCTTCGGCTTCAACTAATTTTAAATATTCAGGTAAAAACCCATGAATATTAGCAACTGGTTGCTCTTTTGCACCTAAGCTTGCCAAAGTAACCCCGTTTGCATAATTCCATTCGGGGATTTGATTAATAGCTACTTCTGAAAACGCTGAAACTAGATCTTCATGAAAAACTTGAACATCTTCACCAACGAAATAAACATCTTGATCCGCCAATTTTTCTATTAAGTCTGATAAAGCTAAATGTTGATCAGGTAATACATTGACTAACTCACCTGATTGCCATTCATAAGCACCCGCATAAACATTTTTACGACGAGCATTAAATAATGGCACAATCCAGCCTTTTTGCCCTATACAATTTGCAGCAATGACTTTTAAACTAGACACGCCAACCAATTCCGTTTTTAAAGTGTCGGCTAGTGTTTTGGCTGCCGTAACGCCAATTCTTAAGCCTGTGTATGATCCTGGGCCTTGAGCGACGACAATTCGTTCAAAGTCTTTTGGTTTTAACCCAACTTTTTTCGTCATTAATTCAATTGCTGGCATTAGAGTCACACTATGATTTTTGTTAATCGTTGTTTGAATTTGACCTAGCACTTGCTGACCGTCCATGATTCCTACTGCAAGTGTTTGATTTGATGTATCGACTGCTAAAATTTTCATTGATTTTCCCTACCTTTACAGATTCCAGTTCATTTTACCACAAAATGAAAGTCAGTGACAGATGCGAGTTTCCCATCTAAAAAACGCACATCTTAAGAAAAAATTTAGAAATTAAAAAAACAATTTAAACTCTCATTAAGGATAAATTCAAATAGTTTCAATCATAAATCCTGCGTTTTTGTGATATTTTAAATAATACGAATGGTTGTTTGAACAATGTGTTATCCTTTTAAAAACAAATTAACAACAGATTTTGAAAACCTTTCACAAATCGGGATGTTTTTAAAAAATAACGAATCTTCTACCAAATATAAAAAAAGATATTTTTGACTGTATCTATCTTTTTACACACTTTATCAGTAATGTTAAGCTTGGTGTATCAATAAATCACAGGGATTCTTTTTAACGCTCTTATTATTATTTTCCTGGGTTTAAAAATTTAAAGGAGATGAAGGAAATGGGTTTACTATGGTCATTAATTGTCGGAGGCGTTATTGGTGCAATTGCTGGAGCGATTACGAATAAAGGTGGATCAATGGGAATTATCGCAAACGTGATTGCCGGTTTAATTGGTTCTGCTATCGGACAATCATTGTTAGGAAGTTGGGGTCCAAGCTTAGCTGGAATGGCGATTGTTCCATCCATTATCGGTGCTATTATTTTAGTTGCAGTGGTCTCTTTCTTCTTTGGTCGCAGCAAAGTATAATTATCGACACATCAAAAAAATCGCATCTTAGGATGCGATTTTTTTTATTTTCCTATTTATCATTACTACGAGTAGAATCTCTTAAAATAAGTTCGGTACCGACCGTAATTTTTCGTGCGACTGGTGACTCTTCTTGAATGAGCTCAAGGAGAGTCGATACAGCCAATTCCCCCATCCATTCCGTATAAACTTTCACTGATGACAATGCGGGTGAAACATATTTAGCTACACTCACGTCATTAAAACCAATTACTGAAATATCTTCTGGAATTTTTAAACCCTGTGCTTGAATGGCACGCATCGCACCGATTGCTAACGCATCACTTGAAGCAAAAAATGCCGTTGGATATGACGTATGAGTTGTAAGGAATTGTTGCATCTGATGAAAGCCATCATCAATCGTAAAAGCACCTTTTAAATGATAGGCTTCATCGAACAATTTCAATCGAACGAGAGAATCTCGAAAAGCTAAAAAGCGTGGATCTTCAATTTCATACTGATTTTCTTTCGTATATTCAACCCCTGAAAGGATGCCAATTTTATGGTGTTTTTCTTTAATTAGTTGGTCGATGACTAATTGAACGCCCTGCGTAAAATCAACAACTAAAGAGTTTTGTCCTAATGATAAACCATCAAAGTCAACAAAGAGTAATTCGCCTGGTAAACGAGTCAACTGCTTGATTTCACGTTGATCAAATTTACCTAAAGCGATCGTTCCTTGTGTCTCCGTATCTGAAAGTTCCGTCATTTGCTCTTTAATCAAACGAATATTCAGCTCTTCCGCTTTTTTTTCAATCCCTAGACGAATCGCTAAGTAATATAAATCGGCTAACTCTTCCTCGCTATCATACCATTGCACTAGGCGTAAAACAGCCGATTCACGACGTTTATTTTTGTGTTTCGTATAATTCAAGGCTTCTGCAATTTCAAAAACTTTTTTCTCCGTTTCCTTACTCACCGAAAGCTCTGGATCATAGTTTAAAACACGTGAAACAGTTGCCGGAGAAACTCCGGCTTTTTTTGCAATGTCTTTAATTGTTGCCATGCGTTTCTCCTCCTGATTTTACAAACTGTTAATGAAGGCCATAAAGCCTGCTTGACCGACTGCATCGCGTTTGAAGACACCTGCGTCTTCTAAAACACGTGCAAAAATCAAACCAACTTCTTGTTGAACAATTTCTTGAACATTTTCAGCTGTGAATGTGTAGCGCTCTTTCATCTGATTAGCCCAAGGAAGATGGTATTTGGCAATCGTATTTTCTTCACCTAAAACATACTGCTCAACTTCAACCAGCTCTTTTTCAAGGCGTGGCGGTAACACTGCTAAGCCCATGACTTCGATTAAGCCGATGTTTTCTTTTTTGATATGTTGAACATCTTGATGCGGATGGAAAATCCCATCTGGATGTTCTTCAGACACATTATTGTCACGTAATACGAGATCGATTTCAAACAAATCGCCTTGGCGACGCGCAATTGGTGTCACGGTATGATGTGGCGTACCATCTTCGCTAAAAGCTACAATCGAAAGTTCTGGCGCAGAATAATTTTGCCATTTAGTTAAAATATATTCCGAAGCATCAACTAAAGCTTTTTTATTGGCACTTTGTAAACGAATGACTGACATTGGCCACTTCACGATTCCCGCCGTTACAGCATCAAATCCTGGAATGGTAAATGAGGTTTCGATTGGCGCTCTTTCCATTGCAAATTGATATTTACCTGCTTGATAATGATCATGCGATAAAATCGAGCCGCCGACAATTGGTAAGTCAGCATTCGAACCAACAAAATAATGTGGTAACACTTCAACAATTGTTGTTAAACGTTCAAATGTTTGACGACTAATTTTCATTGGGCGGTGTTCTTCTGATAAGATAATCGAATGCTCATTGTAATAAGCATAAGGTGAATATTGGAAACCCCACGCTTCACCATCTAAATTCATACGAACCAAGCGATGATTGGTCCGAGCAGGATAATTCATCCGACCTTTATAGCCTTCATTTTCCATACAAAGCATGCATTTTGGATAATTAACAGCTGTCATATTTTTTTGAGCAGCAATTTCTTTTGGATCTTTTTCTGGTTTTGATAAATTGATTGTGATATCCAATGCCCCATATTCGGTTTCAATCGGAAAAACAATATTTTTAACAATCGCACGCGTTTTGATGTAGTCATTTTTTTGACATAAATCAAAGAAATAATCGGTCGCTTGTTCAGGTGATTTTTCGTAATGTTGGGCAAAAAAGGCATTTACGACAGAGGGTGGTGGCGTTAACAAATCCATCAATTCGCCTTCTAAAATCTCCGTTTCAGCCAGGGATTCACCGATCACTTGATTTTCTTTTGCTTTTGCGACTAAGACATCCATTAGTTCAATAGGCAAAACGTCAACTGGTTGAACAACATACGTCTCAAGAGCTGCTTCACCAATCATTCCCAGAACGCGGTTTTGTAAATAAATCCGATCCATCTCCATCCAACCACCCGATTGGATGCCACAGGTAATAAAATCGGCAATAACTTGACTAATACTCATTTCAAAAACTCCTAATCTTGATAACCATTCGGATGACTGACATGCCAATTCCACGCAGTTTCAATAATTTTTTTAACATCTGTATACTCTGGTTTCCAACCTAAAACTTCACTTGCTTTTGCACTTGAAGCGACTAATGAACTTGGGTCACCCGCACGTCTTGGTGCAACAATCGCTGGAATTTTTTTACCCGTTACTTCACGCGCAGCATCAAGCATTTCTTTAACTGAATAACCGTTGTTGCTACCTAGATTGAAGACATTGCTTTCATTACCGGCTTTCAAATATTCTAGCGCTAAAATATGTGCCGCAATTAAATCTTCGACATGTACATAATCACGAATACATGTACCATCTGGCGTATCATAATCATCACCAAAAATAGATAAAGCTTCTCTTTGACCAAGCGCTACTTGTAAGATAATTGGTACTAAATGTGTTTCGGGCGTATGGTCCTCACCGATGGTCGCATCGCGTTTGGCACCTGCCACGTTGAAATAACGTAAAGCAACGTACTTCATCCCGTAAGCATTGTCACACCATTTCATCATTTTTTCCATCATTAACTTGCTTTCACCATAAGGGTTTTTCGGATTTGTTGGCGTTATTTCAACAATCGGGCTTACTTCTGGCTCACCGTAAGTTGCGGCAGTTGATGAGAAGACAATGTTCTTAACATCAAAGGCTTCCATTACTTCTAAAACAATTTGCATCCCATAAACGTTATTGTTAAAGTACTTCAACGGTTTTTCAACGGATTCACCCACTAGTGAGCTCGCCGCAAAGTGAATCACGCCTTCAATTGCTTCTTTTTCAAAAACGCTCGTTACAAATGCTTTGTCACGAATATCGCCTTCATAAAACGTTGCTTCTTTATGAACTGCTGCACGATGTCCTGTTAATAAATTATCGATCACAACAACCTTATATCCTTTATTGATTAATTGATCAACGGCATGCGAACCAATGTAACCTGCACCACCTAAAACTAAAATTGACATTTTATTCACCCTTATCTTTTTTATTTTTAAAGTTTTCTTGCACCATCATCAATACTTGCTTGATAAATATCCGTTGCGTAACCAATTTTTTCTAAATACTCTTTAGAAACAGCTTCCACAAAATTATCCCAGTCATTTGCGTTCACTAAAGCAATCGCACAGCCACCAAAACCAGCACCGGTCATACGTGCTCCTAACACACTTGGATGCGCTTGAGCAGCAGCAACTAACGTGTCTAATTCAATCCCTGTTACTTCATAATCATCTTTCAGTGACGCATGCGAAGCGTTTAGTAATAAACCAAACTCTGATAAATCACCGGCTTGCAAGGCTTTTTTAGCTTTTAATGTCCGTTGGTTTTCAGTTACTGCATGTTTCGCACGACGGATTAATGTTTCATCGCCAATCAATTCAGTGTTACCAAAGAATGTTTCTTCATCTAGCGCACCTAATGAATCAATGCTTAATTTTATTTGTAAACGACGAAGCGCTTCTTCACATTCACTACGACGTTCATTGTATTTTGAATCTGCTAATTCACGACGTTTATTGGTATTCATAATCGCTACGACATATTCACCAAACTCAGCTGGTACCACTTCATATTCTAAAGTATTTGTATCTAATAATAAAGCGTGGTCTTTTTTACCCATACCAATCGCAAATTGATCCATAATTCCTGAATTGACACCAATAAAGGCATTCTCTACTTTCTTACCTATCTTAACAATATCTAACATCTCAACGTCTAGATTGAATAAATCACGCAAAATTACGCCTGTTAACATTTCAATGGAAGCCGAAGATGATAGACCCGCGCCGTTTGGAATATTGCCATAAAAGACCATTTCAAAACCAGAATCAATCACATAACCTGCTTCTTTCAAGTAACGAACCATCCCTTTTGGATAGTTTGTCCAATCATGCGCTTTGTCATAGTCTAGCTCATCAATTGAAAATTCAATAATGCCTTTTTCAGGGAAGTTTTCTGAGTATAAACGAATTTGATTGTCTTCACGTTTTTTTGCTAAACCAAATGTTCCAATCGTAATACTTGCTGGAAAAACATAACCACCATTGTAATCTGTGTGTTCCCCAATTAAATTAATCCGTCCAGGTGCGAAATATTCGCCAGTAGCCGCCTCGCCAAACTTCTCTTTAAAAATTGCTTGTAAGTCTTTTTCCATCATAAACGCTCCTTTATTTTTCTTAGTAAATTTATTATAAAACATTTAGTAAATATTTACAATTATTTTTACCTTAAAATTTCAACCGTTTTCACTTCCCAAAAATAGAAAAATGCTTCATAATATAATTAGGAAATAAAAGTGAGGTGAAAGAACAATGAAAAAATTTCTCTCTGGTTTTGTAGTTGGTTCTTTAATTACAACTGCAGCAACCGTTAGCTTAGTTACTGCCATCAAAAAAACAGTTATTGATCCAATCGAGGAAAAAGAAGCGATTCAAGACGAAAATCGTCGAAAAGCACATCGTAAAAGTTTTGCACGATAAAAAAACGTTGGAATTCTCTTAGTTAAGAGCGTTCCAACGTTTTTATTAATTAGAAGACTTTCTTTTGCTTTGTTTTACCAGACCAATCACTGTAACCCGTTTTTAAAATATAAATATTTGTATAGCCTTGTTTACGTAATTTATTTGCTGCTCGAACACTTAACGTTTTCGTATTGTCATATAAATAGATTGGTAAATCTTTACGAATACCACCGGCTGATTGCGCAAAAGTTGTATAAGGAATATTACGCGCTCCTAAAATGTGACCTGCATCGAATTCATTTTTTTCGCGAACATCAATGACTTGTGCACGGCGCATTCCTTCTTTGAATTCCTCTTCTGTAATAATCGTTGCTGATTTTTTTCCCATATAATAGTAAAATAACCAGTTTAATCCGAAGAATAATAAAATTGATGCTAATATTACGTTTAACCACACTAAAAATCCCATTTAAAAATCGACCTTCCTAATCTAAAAGTTGTAATGCTAATGATGCTGCTCCGATAACACCCGCATCATTCCCTAATTGTGCTAGTTTGATAACCGTGCTTTCATTGACTTGTGGGAAAGTGAATTGGAAGAAATATTTTTCAACACGACTACGTAAGAACTCGCCTGCCGCACTTACCCCTCCACCTAAAACAATGCTAGATGGATTTAATGTATTTCCTAAATTCCCACAGGCTAAACCTAAATAGAAACAAACTTTGTCAACAGCTAATAATGCTAAAGCATCATCTGCTTGCGCTAAGTCAAAAATGTCTTTACTTGAAACATCTTGGCCGTCGTCTAAACGTTTTTTCAATTCAGAATCGCCAGCATATTCTTCTGCTAATTGACGCGCAACACGAACGACACCCGTTGCACTTGAGACTGTCTCTAAACAACCAACTTTGCCACAAGTACATTCAAAACCATAAGGATCAACAGTAATATGCCCAATCTCACCGGCACAACCAGCTACACCATGAAGTAGTGTATTTTCCATAATAATACCGCCACCCACACCGGTGCCTAAAGTAATGAAAATCACATCTGGATTGTTATCGCCCGCCCCTTGCCAACGTTCGCCTAATGCCGCAACATTTGCGTCGTTATCAAGAACAAAAGGAATACCTGTACCTTCTTCGATTTGTTGACGAATCGGTTGCACTGTTTTCCAGTTTAAGTTATAAGCCCCAACAACAGTTCCCGCTGTACGATCAACACTACCTGGTGTTCCCATACCAATTCCGATAAAGTCTTCTGCTTTTAAGTTATATAAATCCAAATGATGATTGATTGACTCAATAATATCTGGAACAATGTGTGAACCTTCATCCAATATATTTGTTTGAATACTCCATTTTTGTTGAATTTCACCTTCTTGCGTTAAAATCGCAAACTTGGCTGTTGTGCCACCTAAATCAATACCGATAATTTTCTTTGTTGACATCATAAATCCTCCCTCATCAATTCCACTCTATGTTCTCTTTTTAATATTGCCCATGCTTTTAAGTAAGTTGGTTGATCAATGAGATGATTATCGAATAGTTGTTTAACTTCTTGTGACATCAACTCAATATCATAAATACGCTTACCGACATAAATGATAATTCCAAACCGTTTTAATAACTGTTGGACATCGTATAAACTTTCCATATTTAAAAACACTTCCTACATTATACTAGTAATTGCCCTTTTTTGAAACCATGTAATGAAGATTCACATAACATTCTTATACGGATATTACGACGAAATTTTGTAAACCTTGCACGAAAATAAGAGCTAACCATTCATCAAAATACATTGAATTTTCTTAGGCCATAGACGAAACAAAAGCCTACAAGAAAGACTAAAATCATCCCTGAAATAATTCGGGTATGAATCGAGTATCCTTTGATTGATTTCACAGGTAATGCTACGATATTCCCCATTAAAATCCCGCCGAGTAATCCGCCGAGATGACCATAAAAATCAATCGTCTGATCAAACATGCCAAACAAGAAATTCAACCCAATAAATAACGCAAATTGTCTAACCATTGCTTGAATTGCTGGATTGTTTTTAAAATGAAAACCCAATACAATAAATGCACCAAACATCCCAAAAAGGCTCGTACTTGCACCAGCAGACTGTGTCCGAACATCATTAAAAGCAAAACTTAGCAAATTTCCTGCGACACCACTCATTAAATAAATGGCAAAAAAGCGCCAATGTCCATAAATCGCTTCTACTTGCTGTCCCATGTAATAGAGTATGACAGAGTTAACGGCAAAATGCATCAAACCAAAATGAATAAATAACGGCGTAATAAAGCGCCAATATTCATGATTCAATACAATCGCAGCACCGAACATTGATCCTCGAAATTCAATCATTAAGCCTGGTAGTAAAAACGCGACTAGAAAAACGGCGGTTTGAATGGCTAAAAAAAACAAAGTAATATATGGCTGTGACTTCCAGTTTCTTAGCTTCATTTTTCAACCTCCACTTCTTTGACGAAATCAGTATAAATATGCCCAACAGGAATATCGAAGGCATCCACTTCCCAATTATTATTAATCTGCTCCGCAAAAACCATCGAACAAGTCTGCCCTTCATAATCAGCCAAGTAACGATCATAAAAACCGCCACCAAAACCTATCCGATAACCTTCTGACGAGAAAAGCAAACCAGGAACAACAATTAAATCAATCGTTGTTTTTTCAATCAGCAACTCACTTACCGGTTCTTCCACACCAAATTTTGTCACAACATACTGACTTGCAGCATTCACTTCATAAAAAGCTAAGCGACGATTCGGTAACGATTTCGGAACAACGACACTTTTTCCTTGCGCAAAAGCTTTCTTTGCAATTTTATTTGTGTCAAACTCAAAATCCAACGGTCTGACTAACGCAATCGTTTCTGCTTCTTTCCATTCTTTCGATGCAAAAAACAAAGATAAGACAATTGATTCTTTTTCTGCCTTTTTCTTTGGATGGCTAGCTATTTTTTTTAATTGTTGAATTGCCTTTTGACGGCTCATTTCTTTATTCATTGCTTCACACTCCTAAAAGAAATAGTACCTAAATTTCTATAGAATAGCAAACAGAATTGTTGTGAGGAAAGTGTGAAGATTTTTCGTCGTTAAGCGAAATACATCTCAATAGACAAAACGCTTCCGATTCGTTACCATTTAATGAATAACGAATAAAGGAGAAAACAAATGCGACTTTGGCACGAACAACTCATTCCAAGCTTACCACGACAACAACTTCTCGGACAACATCGTGAATGTTGTGCCTTACGTGGAAACGGTTGGAATAAAAATCACGCAACAGTTAACTATGTTTTTAAATACTCACCCTATAAACTTTTCCAATACCATGAATTAATTATGCAAGAGATGCAGCGCCGCGGCTACCATCCCGCTGAAATTTGGTACAATCCGTTGTACCGCGGATTAAAATGTCAAAGCTATGATTCACTAGAACTTGTACCATTAACCCAACCGATTTATCCAGAACATGAAATGGACTATTTGCAGGAATGCTTAGAGAATTTAAGAGCGAAAGGGATTGAAATTTAGTTGACTGTATACATCGTAACAGTATCTGCCCTTCCTGTAGGTGAAGGGTATACGTACACTTTTATCTGAAACATCTGACTACATTCATATCAACAAAGAGGACTTATTTGGTATAATTAGAATAAAATTTAAGTGAACGAATCATTCGATAATAAAAAGGAGAATTTAAAGGATGCAAAATATGATTGAGGTCGTAGGAATGGCTTACACCGATGCCTACCGTATACTTAGAAACGCCGTTGTGGACCGTGATGGCCCTGTAAATTGGAATAATAACGGCTACCATTATCACAATATCGAACTCGTATTAATTCCCGAACCAGAAAACCCTTACGATCAAAATGCGATTGCCGTATACTCCGAATACCCCACGCCGGCAAATGCTAAAATCAAAAGAAGTGGTCGAATCGGTTATTTACCAAGAAATTCTGGTGTTGAGATTGTTGAACGAACCTTGGTCAACGCCGTTATCAAAGAAGGTTTTAAAAATATCTATGTGAAAATTGATGCTTCAGATTTCATAGATGAGACAGCAGCTTATAAGGATTTTAACGAGGAATTAGAAAATGATTCCTATGAAGATTTTGAAGAACAAAGAAGCAATCAATATTATTATAAAACACGCGTCAATAAATTCATCTTTGCCTTTTTAGCACTCTTTTTTGGATTTTTCGGGGTTCAATGGTTTTACGCTAAACAATATAGCAAAGGTTTATGGTACTTAGTTTTATGTTTAACTACCATACCGATGTTTCTTGGTTGGTACCAAGGAATCAAAGCCTTATTAACCAAAACAGACGACAGCTACTTAATTGAAGTATAAGTAGACAAAACCAGTCGATACGATGATAAGTATCAACTGGTTTTCTTCTTTTATGATTCGGTTAACTTATTGTTTGCTACCACTAAAAATTCATAAAGCAACTATTTAAATAAAGAGACCTTTTATTCTTGAACGTATTCCATCATCGTTTCAAGATCTTCTTCTTCCACATTGCCCGCAAAGTTTCTTGTCGTTAAAGAAACCGTTCCTTGATCATTGTAAAAAAGATACATCAAATCGCCATCGAGGGATTCAAAAGCTTGTTCTGTAACTTGTTTCTCTTGATAATTGTTTAATTTTAATTGTGTATTCACTTTTACTACCCGTTTATTTTCTGATGAACCAGGCCAACCAAAAAGCGTAATTTCTTTTGTCGGAATGTTTGCCACATCCAGCTGATAGATTGACCGTAAGACTCGTTCATTAAAATTTTCGCCTCGATTATATATATTTAAATACACTTGCGATGAATCCATTGAAATTCCAATAGCTGGTGGCGCATTCACACCACTACTAACAAAAAGCAACTGATTCTCTTCGCCCTCTCCTACCAATAAATCATTCAATTCGACACTGTATGGATACTCTTGACTACTGGACATTTCCGAAATTTGCGCCCGACCTGATGTACTTTCCACTAAAGAACTTTCTTGCACTTCTTCCGATGATTCTTGTGACATAGAAGATGAACTTTCAACTGACTCAACAGGTACTTTCGAACAAGCGTTTAATAGCGCGATTCCTAAAATAAACAAATAGAACTTTTTCATATTAGACACACTCCAAAAGTTTTTTTGTCCCTACAAATTAATTGTATCACAAAGACTCAAATAACTACACATACTCATCCCAATCCTCTTATACATATGATAAAATATGTTATAAGCAAAAAATTGATAGATACTTTTAACTTAAAAAATAATGAAAGTAGGTAATTTCAACGTTAATTGAACACTTCGGGTTTTAACGAACGTAGTCAAAAGCGTAGTCAAAAAA
This sequence comes from Candidatus Enterococcus avicola, assembly GCA_019116505.1. Taxonomy (GTDB): domain Bacteria; phylum Bacillota; class Bacilli; order Lactobacillales; family Enterococcaceae; genus Enterococcus_I; species Enterococcus_I eurekensis. Next base: position 16,102 of record DXBN01000200.1, read on the forward strand.
TTTCCTGAAAACAAAAAAGAGTCACAAACCTTGATATACAAGGCTTGTGACTACGACTAAACGTTAATTATTTAGTTTCACGGTGTAAAGTAACTTTTCTTTCACGTGGGCAATATTTTTGTTTTTCTAAACGATCCGGAGTGTTACGTTTACTTTTGCTTGTTAGGTAGTTACGTTCTTTACAAGAAGTACATTCTAAAGTGATGTTTACGCGCATGATTTTCCCTCCCATACATTACAGAATTCTCTAAGTCATTTCTCAGACTTGATTATAATATCATGTTTCAATCTTAATTGCTAGTCTTTTTCTGTTTTTTGTTAAGTATTTTTACTTGACGAAAAGGAGTCCTCCATCAAGTATTGGCGGACTCCTTTTGTCGTTTATTTTAGAACTCAGACCAATCGTCTTCTTTTTCTTTTGCTGCTTCGTCTTTAGTTTTCTTTTTCTCATTGTTTTTTGCTGTAAAAAAGTAATACAAGGCATAAACAAATCCGAGAATTAAAAGAATTCTAAAAATAAAAAAGGCCATTTTTATTCACCTTCTTTAACGATGGCATTCGCTCCGTTAACTGTCACCCATCCATGTTCTTTACGGGCTTGTGCTTCTTCGTATTTAATCAAGTTTTCTGTAACTGATTCAGCAATCTTACGGTTTGCTTCGGCTTCGGCTTCGGCTTGTTTCGTTATTTCATATGCTTTGGCGTCTGCTTGTGTTTTCTTGGTTTCAGCATCTAATTTTGCTTTTTCGTTTTCTTGTCCAGATAACACAATTGCGTCGATTGATTTTTGAGTTTCCTCATCAATTTCAGGTACACCCACGGTTACGTCTTCAACGACAAAACCTTTTATTTCGACTGCTTTTGAAAAGTTGTCAAGTAATTGTCCTTCCGCTTCTGATGATTTACCTGATAAAATATCTAAAATCGTATATTGTGAATACACATCACGTGCTTCTTTTTGTAATTTTGATTTTAACCAGCCTTCTTCAATGTCGTTTGAAGTGATGTTACCGAATTCTTTGTACATTGCTGAAGTTTTTGTTGGATCAATTTTATAGTCATATTTAATGCTGACTGATGTTTTTTTACCATCAGAAGTTGCAATTGAAACACCCTCTGCTTGGATAGTTTGTAAACGAATTGGGTATTGTGTAACTTTATCTAGTCCGACAAATTTGATCCCTTGTCCTAAAGTTTCATCTCGGACACCGCCGTTAATTGAATAGCGAACACCTACGTATCCATTCTCAATTTTTTCAAAAAAGACAAATCCTCCGACTACCGCAATTACGATAACCAAGATTCCGATGATACTTGATTTAATCATTGTTCCAGTGTTTTTTTTCATTCCTTGTCCTACTTTCTTGTATGAATTCATACCAACTTATTATACGGTTCTTTTCATCAGATTCCAAATTTATTTCTTAATTATTTTTAAATCATTAGTCATTTTTCTGCTTTTTTTCAGAAAACGTGTTATGATTAATTCAATACGTCAGATATTTTTATGCAATATTTTTAATTTTCTTTTAAAGAAATTTATTCAACACTGGCGCAACTAAAGGGTTGCAAGGATGTATTAGTGGTTAGGGAATACATCGTCTAAATGAGAAAGAGTTAAACATTCGTAATAGTCATGATCCAACTTTAAAATATTAATATTATACGTTAGATAGCCTTCTCTTTAGAAAAAAGAGAGGGCTATCGTCCATTTTAGGACTATTCAATTAACGCTAGATCATAAATCGTGTAATCGCAACGATAAATGAACAAATACTCGCCATCAATTAGCAAGCCGGTACTTTTAGGTACATCTGTTTTATAAAGTGAAACATGATCCCCTGCATATGTTGCTAAGGGTGTTCCGTTTTGACTACGAATTAAGACAACCTTTTTCTTTCCATCAAATGAATTGCGTTTTTCATTAACCATAGAATTCAAAATCGGAATGCCACGCTGGATATTTTCAGTATCAACCGTCTGTGTATATTCTTCAAAAACGTTCTCGAGTCCTGTTTCAGCGATAATCATCGACGACCCAACGTGGTGCATCTCTTTTGTCCCCACACTAATTTTGATTACCGAAGAGTCTTTACTCTCCTCATTCGTATCAAAGGTTTCATCGCGTTCGATTAAAATTGATTTCCCCGTAATTTTATCAATGACCTGACTACTTTCATCATATGTTTGAATCGTCATTTCTAATCCTTTAAAACTTTCCTCGAATCCCTTAAACCACATTCGAATATCTTGACAGCCGGCCAAACTGACAGCAAAAACACTCAACGTTAGACCAAAAATTATTTTCTTCAGATGTTTTTTCATTTTAAATCACTCCCTTTTTGTTCTTGTTTGACTACCAAAATCATAACAAGTTTTTGGATAAAAAAACACGTACTTAAGACGGATATTTTTAGAAATACATTTAATAACAATTCCTTTTTAACGTAATTCAAAAAATACTAAATGAAGCAAATTAACACTTTCTTAATCTATTGAAATCCCTTTATCCTTTGATAATACAACATTCATCAGGTATCTAAATCATGAACCTTTAAAATTGAGAGAAAAATATTGACGGTTTTAAAATTAATATGCTATAGTAATAGTACGGAATTTCGTTATTAACGTTAAGTTGCCTTTCATCAACTTTTAGAAAGGAGAATGCTATATGACATTCTATAACAATCAAATGGAATACCGTGTGACACTAAACACTGAATTAAACCTATTCGTTGTTTTTGACAAACGTGATGAAAATCATTTTGCCACAGGTAAAACCATTGAAGAAGCAGTACAAGAATTATCAAAACAAGTATAAGGAGAGCGAGTCTTCCATGGACGAACATTCGAGTACAACAAAATAGCACCTACTGAAATCAAACAGTAGGTGCTATTTTTGTATTGTTTTTTAATTTTTAGCCTCGAGATCAGACTTGTTCTTAGCAAGTACTTGATCAATTGGATATTTTTGAGCATTTTTAACTAATTTTTTATTAATAATTTCTTCGACATCAAAGTTAAGATTATCGGCCATCATTAACGAATAGATCAAAACATCTGCTAACTCTTCTGCTAATCGCTCACGCTTCGTCAAAACAACATCTTCTGGTTGCTCCCATTGAAAGAGTTCTAATAACTCCGCAGCTTCTAGAGAAACCGATAAAGCGAGATCTTTTTCATTATGATATTGGCGCCAATCACGTTCATCACGAAACTGGTTAATCGCTTGGATGATATTTTCCATGAGTTTCTCCTTTTATCTAATTTTTTTACTAAGGTCGCCAGGACTTTATCTAAAAATCGAAATCAATTAATCCTAATCCAGTCTAAAAGATTTCAACTCTTCTTCAATAATTTTAATTTGTTCCACAAAATCATCATAATCAATGTAATCTTGAGGTATTCCAAATTTATAAGAAAAGAGCTCTCCACCAAATCCAGCGATATTCCCAAGTTTTAGGTATCCAGATTCAGATTGACTTGGCTGTAAAAATCCCCCTTTTTTGGAAGACATAATATGAATGTAAGTTGCTAACTGGTTGTAATCATTTCGCTTATCTAAATTTCGTTTATACTTGGTATCAATTGGAATACCCTCAGCTTCAAAATCTGGATAACGACGCTGCTGAGAGTCACTACTAGGTTGAGAGTAAAAGTTCAACGTCGCCAAATCCTTTCGTATACCATA